>CAJXGP010000352.1 GCA_913053915.1 uncultured Ignavibacteriales bacterium
ACAAAAGCATTCCCACAGAAGCCAGCCCAAAGCCTGCATTATAGCCTTCGGAAAGAGTGGCATTAAAATTATGCATCATAAAAGATTTGATGGCATCTGCAGCAAACGGTGCAAAGAATGCGCCTATATTTATACCCATGTAAAAAATATTATACGCAGCATCTTTTAGTGAACCGTTTTGATGAGAATAGAGATTGCCTACAAGCACCGATATATTTGCTTTGAATAAACCGTTTCCAATAATAACTACAACCAAGGCAAGATATAAGAAAGACGGTTCCTTTGTTGGGATAGCCATAAGTGCATAGCCAATAGCAAGAATGAATGCCCCCATAATTATAGTTTTGCTGTAACCGAAAAAATTGTCTGCCAGCCAACCGCCAATTAAAGGGGTAAAATATACTCCCCCTAAAAAGATTCCATAAACATTACCGATTGTTGTATCGTTCCAATGGAAATTTTGTCCCAAGTAAAGGACAAAGATTGCCATAACCGTATAAAATCCGAACCGTTCCCACATTTCCGTAAAGAATAGTACGAATAAACCTTTTGGGTGTTGTTTAAACATTTAATAACCTCGCATAATTTTTGAATATGATTGGTAATTAGAAGTGTGGATATTAATGATATCACTTTAATTTAGCGAATTTAAATGCAATAATAAATCGATTATAATAAATATAATTTATTTTTGAATTACTACCTAATAACAGTATGTATTAGGTACAAAATAAAATATTTTAACAATAATAACAGAAGAGGCGAAACCGGTATTTCAAATTTGTTTAAGAAAACATCATTTGATATATTTACTTCAATGAAAAGTATAATTCATAAATCGTTTTTAAAGAAAATATTCATAGCGGCATTATTATTTGCAGGGTTTATTTGGTTGATGAATAGTGTAATTATGCCGTGGTATGTCAGCTCTCCTGAACTTCACGTTCCGAACGTTGTAGGATTAAGTGAACCACAGGCTTTTCAAACTTTGAGGGACTCGGACTTAGTACCGATTATAAGCGATACAACATTTGATCAAAAAGTGCCCCGGGGTGCTGTTATATTACAACGTCCGGAAGCAAATGAAATAGTAAAAATTAAAAGAAGAGTTTATTTATTTATTAGCGGCGGAATTCCGATAAAACCGGTGCCGGAGTTAAACGGTAAATCTGTTAGAGATGCAAGATTTACTCTTGAACGATTAGGACTTGAGCTGGGAAAAATTACCCGGGTGCCTTCAGAAAATCCGAAGGGTATGATATTCGGCCAACAATATGCGACGGGAACACCGCTGCAAAATGGCGATTCGGTGGGGGTTACCGTTAGCTTGGGAAAAATTTACGGGTTGGTAACCGTTCCGAATTTAATAGGAAAATCACTAACTGAAGCAACAAAAATTATAGCAGACAGCTCACTCAAAGTTGGTAAAATAAATTATCAACGTTCTTTTTCTTTATTACCGAATACGGTTTTGGATCAATATCCCAGTGAGGGGAATAAAGTTAATCCGGGTGGTACGGTGGATTTATTTGTAACAAAATCGGCAGAATCTTCAAAAGATAACCAAAATTAAGTTTTAAAAATGACATTATTAGCTCCCTCAATTTTATCAGCAGATTTGACTAATCTTTCCCTACAAATTAGATTAGTAGAAACGGCAGGAGCCGATTTTATCCATTGTGATGTGATGGATGGCCATTTCGTTCCGAATATAAGTTTTGGACCCATTATCGTTAAAGCTGCAAGAAAAATAACCGGGTTACCTTTAGATGTTCATCTGATGATTAAAAATCCGGATAAATATTTAGAAAATTTTGCCGAAGCAGGAGCGAATATTTTAACCGTGCATCTAGAGGAAGTTGTACATCTTAACCGTACGGTAAATAAGATTAAAGAACTTGGAATGAAAGCCGGTGTTGCAATTAATCCCTCTACACCGGTTGCTTTGTTACAGGAAATAGTTGATTTCGTAGACCTTATCTTGATAATGTCCGTTAATCCCGGATTCGGCGGGCAATCATTTATTAAAAATTCGTTAAGAAAAATCTCTGAAACCGTTGAAATGAGAAAAAATCATAATGTAGATTTTCTTATCGAAGTTGACGGCGGTATCAATAATGAAACTATTAAGCCGGCATTAAAGGCCGGATGTGATGTATTCGTTGTCGGTTCGTCAATTTTTAAAGCTGATAATATTTCAGCAGCAACATTAGAACTGAAAAATATACTCAATAATAAATGAACACTCTCTTAAATGCATTATTCTCAAAACGTCATTTTTATAAAATACGTTTTATCGTAAGTGGAGAGTGGGAGACTTTTACAAACCTTGAGTTTATAAATTCCCGTTTTCTATTTATGTGACGGTATGTTCCGCAGCAATTACCTTTTTAGAGCAGATTTGCAATGAATTAAAAGAAAGGACGATAAGCAGATATGAAACTAGCCTTAGTCGGTGGAACAATAATTACTCCATTCAGAATAGTTAAAAATGGAACGATTGTTATTCAAGGGAAAAAGATTTTCGAATTAGGTAAAACATCCGATATTAAATTTGTAGATGATACTGAAGCTATTGATGTGAGCGGACGTTATTTATGCCCTGGATTTGTCGATCTGTTGGTACACGGTGGAGGTGGATTCGGTTTTGCCGATAGTGATCCGGAAAGTATCGAAAAAGTAAGTCGATATTTTCTGGAACACGGCTCTACTTCGATCTTAGCTTCCTTGTTCGCAAAACCGGAGGAGTTATTACTAAATGATCTTCGCAGAGTAGCCGGTTTTATTGAAAATCATCCGGATTCCAATATTGTCGGTATTCATATGGAAGGACCTTTTATCAATAAAGCTCTTAAAGGTGCGATGAATGAAAGCTATCTGTGGAAACCTACCGTTGAAGCATGGGATAAAATATGGAAAGCATCCAAAGGCTATATTAAAATTATGACTATTGCACCGGAACTCCCGGGAGCTTATGCGGTGATGAGAGCGGCTGCCGGTGAAGGGGTTGTTCTTTCTATCGGTCATTCCATGGCGAGGTATGATGAAATTGAAATTGCAATTGATAATGGAGCGGCTCACGTAACTCACATGTTCAATGCAATGAGTCCATTCCATCATCGGAAACCCGGTATTATTCTTAGTTCACTTTTGAGAGATGAATTAAAGATTGAACTTATTGCCGATACACTGCACGTTCACCCTGCCGTTATGGAATTGCTTTTAAAACTGAAAGGCGCAAACGGAATTGTTTTAGTTTCCGATTCAATCAGAGCCGGTGGGATGCACGAAGGCGAATATGAATTTGCCGATCAAAAAGTTTATATGAAAAATCACAAAGCATATCTCGAAGACGGAACACTTGCCGGAAGTACTCTTACTTTAAATATTGCGGTTAAAAATATGATCGAAACCGCCAATGCAAAAATTACCGAAGCTGTTCGGATGGCTTCACTTAATGGTGCAAAAGTAATTAATTTAAATCATAAAAAAGGTATTCTCGCTGTCGGAAATGATGCCGATATAGTTGTATTGAATGAACGGTTTGAAGTCGAAACAACTATTTTGGGCGGAAAGATTGCTTTTCAAAAGGTATCAGTTTAGGGGTTGGAATAAATAGGTTATACATTTATTAAATATTTAGGGGGTGGGATAAGTTGTTCTATCCAACCCCC
>CAJXGP010000353.1 GCA_913053915.1 uncultured Ignavibacteriales bacterium
TAATAAAGATTTAGGTGATGTAAAATTCCATAAGAATAAAAAGAGCGTAGGATTTTGTATCCCCCCAATTTTGGGGAAAGAACAATACAGAGATGTGAAAAATCTACCAATTGAGTTTGTGTTTCCTGATGAATATATAATTAGAGAATCAGATGGCGGCAAAGGTCTTATTCTAGAGCAGGAAAAAACAAAAACAATACTTAGGGGTAAAGTAGTCAGCGAACAAGAAGCTGAAGGGGATCACTTAAGAAAAATACTGGGCAACAAAGTATTTTATGCAGAACAAGTTGTATCTAAATTTGAACCGGAAGCTTTTAGTAACTTTAAAACAATTTTTGAATTATTTTTTAAATAACTTTTTTTTAATTTATTTTAAAATAAAAAAATTATCTTTAACAAGTTCTTAAATGTGTTTACGGTGTCCCGTTTAAAAGCGGGAAGAATAGGGAAACCGGTGTAAATCCGGTGCTGCCGCGCAACTGTGAGAAAGCATAAACCAGCGGTGATATGCCACTATCCTTTTACCGGGATGGGAAGGCGCTGTCGGTTGCTTTTAGCCAGGAGACCTGCCGTAGATGTTAAATAATTAATCAACCTTCGCGGGCGAGGTTGTATTAACGAAAAACTTACCTTTTTCGTTTTTTACCATAACTCCCCTCGAAGTTACAACTCAATTTTACAGGAGTAACTTCTATGAAACTAATTAAAATTTTTCTTATCGGAGGAATAGCGGTTTTTTTTGCATTCCCTCTTTTTGCTCAATCAAAACTAATTACAAAAAGAGATTCAATACCTTCTTTTCAGTTGCAAGAGGTAGTGGTCTCTGCAACTAAAACCAAATTATATAAATATGAAACCGCCAGTTCGGTTACAGTAATAGATTCCAGCCTTATAACTGATCTTCAAAGAAATAGTGTATTCGGCTTGTTAAAAGATGTATACGGATTAAGTTTAACTACTCAAGGTGGTCCCGGATCACTTACCGGCGTTTACATCCGTGGCGCTAATCCCGGTCAAACACTTGTATTAATAGACGGAATAGAAATGAATATGCCGAGTGCTCCTTCAAATTCATTTGATTTTGCCGATCTTCCTGTGGATAACATTCAAAGAATTGAAATTCTTAGAGGTCCGCAAAGCACACTGTACGGCTCCGATGCTTTAGCCGGTGTAATTGATATTATTACAAAAAAAGGATATGGTAAACCGAAATATTTTCTATCTACCGAAGGAGGTTCCTACTCAACTTTCAGAGCAATGGCAGGTGTAAACGGAGGGTATAAATCTCTAAACTATTCCGTAACTCTCAGCAGATTACAATCAAAAGGATTTTCTTCCGCATCTTCAAAATACGGTAATACTGAAAAAGACGGGACTAAAAATATTAATATTGTTTCTCGCTTCGGTTATGATTTCTCGAAAAATTTTAACTTAAATATTTTTGTTAGATATGTTAAGGCAAAAACCGATTTAGACCAGCACGGAGGGTTTCACGGCGATGACCCCACTTATATATATAATCTCGAACAACAAGCATACAAAGCAGAAGGAAACTGGAAACTATTTAACGGCTTTTGGCATCAAAAGATTGGAATTTCCTTTTTAAAAAATGTGAGAAAATACAGTTTTAATCCGTCCCTTTACAATCATGCTTCTTCTAGAAGCCTTTATGACGGAAAAAGATTTCAGTTAAACTGGCAAAATAATTTTAAATTTAACGACAACAACACAGTAATTTTTGGATTTGAAAGTGAGAAAGAATTTACAACTTCCAATTATTATTATAAATCTAATTATGGTGTTACAAATAGTGCATTTCCCGAAAAGGATGCCGTAACTACGGGAATATTTCTTCAACATCAATTGAAGTTGGGAAATAGTTTTTTTAGTTCGATTGGAGTGAGGTATGATAAACAAAGTCAATTCGGCTCGGTGGTAACATATAAGATTGCGCCTACCTATATATTTTGGAAAACAGGTACAAAAATTCGTGCAACTTATGGTACCGGTTTCAAAGCTCCATCATTATTTTATTTGTATGATCCTTCCTATGGTAATCCGTCTTTAAAACCGGAAAAAAGTTATGGCTGGGATGCAGGTATTGAGCAGTATTTTTTTGATCCCTCTTTAACAATCGGAATTGATTATTTTAGTAATCAATTTGATAATCTTTTTGGTTTTAATAATAATTATAAAACAATTAATATTAATAAAGCGCAAACAAAAGGAGTAGAAGTCTATTTAAAAGGTAATCCCTTGAAAAGGCTCAGCTTTAATCTGAATTATACTTATACGGATGCAAAGAATACCAGCCCATCTTCGGCAGATAAAGGTAAAGCGCTGTTACGTAGACCCAAAAATAAAATAGGTTTTGATTTGAATTATGATTTTACAAACAAAGCCAATGCAAATATAGAAATTGTTTATGCCGGCAAAAGATATGATAAAAATTTTTATTCTTATCCTGTAAAACGTGTTATTTTAGGTGCATACACTGTTGTAAATTTAGCCGGTTCATATTCATTACTAAAAAATGTTAAACTTTATGGAAGAATAGAAAATTTATTCAATCGATATTATGAGGAGGTTTTCGGCTATGCTACCCCGGGATTATCAGCATATCTTGGGATAGATTTAAACTTTGGTAAATAATTTGATTTTGAATACCGTCTAATTTCTTTTTATTTTAAGTTATTAAAAATATATAGCTTGAGCAAAGCTAATCTAAGTAATTGGAATTTTTATGAAAGTTATTTTTATTGAATAGGATTTTATCGTAAAAATTTTAATTGTTCATTTGAATTAAATTATTTTGAGGTAGTTTAAAAGGAGATCATTATGAAAAGAGAATTTATTAGTCCTAGATTTATCACATTAACTTGGATGATTTTGATAGTGGCATTTACCCGTTTAATTCCACATTATCCGAATTTTACAGCTATAGGAGCCATGGCATTGTTTGGAGGAGCTTACTTTACAAATAAAAAACTGGCTTTTATAGTTCCTTTTGTTGCGATGTTTTTAACCGACTTAATCTTGGGTTTTCATACGACAATGTGGGCTGTGTATTTAAGTTTTGCTATTATGGTTTTAATTGGGATTGAATTAAGGCATAAGGTAAGAACCAAGAATATACTTCTTGCAGGTATAGTTGCATCGGTTATATTTTTCATAATTACAAACTTTGCAGTTTGGGCAACCGGTTTAATGTACCCTACAAATTTTGCGGGCTTAGCGGAAAGCTATATTGCCGGAATTCCATTCTTCGGTTATACTCTTTCAGGTACATTATTTTACTCGACAGTATTGTTTGGTTCATTTGAATTAATCAAATCCAAATTTCCAAAACTTGCCGTAGTTAAAGTTCAATGAATTTTGGAGGGGTTGTCCGAAAAGTAATTTTTAATGTCATTCTATGAAGGGCGCGACGAAGAATCGTTGATTTTGCTCAGCAAGGAGACTCTTCATTGCGTTCAGAGTGACAACTTCTTGCTTTTAATTGGGCGCTTAACAAAAGACTTTTACCAACAAATTGGTCGAGTTGAGAAAATTGATTTGTAATTTGTTCAATATTGTATAAGGATGACTGTATGATTGTACGGTAAATCATACACACAATGTTCTTCGGACAAACAGTCATACATCAACATACATTCATACTTCAGAAT
>CAJXGP010000354.1 GCA_913053915.1 uncultured Ignavibacteriales bacterium
ATGTATTTTAGGTCTGCTTACACTCTTGCTGTATGGTAAATTACCTCAGATATATCTTAGCTTAATGAGCAGCAATGATTCCACGCCTATGGTTTTTGTAATGCAGATTATAATAGCAGGCGCTATAATGCTTCCTCCTACCCTTTTAATTGGTGCCTCGTTTCCTCTTGCAGTTCAAATTATTAATGAGAATAGTTATGAGCAGGATAAAAGTTTTGGGTTAACATTTGGAATGATATCAATTGGTAATGTTATCGGTGTGTTAATGACGGCTTTTATTTTTATTCCTTTATTCGGATTGCAGGGCACTACCGTCGTTCTTCTATTTTTATTCCTTTTACCGGCTGTAATAATTTTGCGGTATTATTATAGTGAAATAAGAGGGAAAAAAGCAATATCCGTAGTTGTTGTATCCCTCTTAATCATTGGTATGTTTTTCCAACCTAAATGGAATCCGATAATTATGACAAGTGGTGTTTACGCAAAATTACCTGTATATAAGGCGTTGACGGGGTCTGAAGATCATTTTATAAATTTATTAAAGTTATACAAACTTAAATATTATGCAGAAGGTAAACAGGATGTAGTTTCCGTTATAGAGATGCCCTCGATTAATGAACGTCCTTATTATGCTCTTGCCGTTGATGGGAAAGTAGATGCCTCAACCGGGAATGCAGATATGAGCACTCAAATACTTTCAGGTCAACTCCCCTTTATTTTTGATCGAAAGCCGCAAAATGCATTGGTTATCGGACTTGCAAGCGGAATTACTGCAGGCGCCTTAACATTTCATTCATTAAAAAATATTTCCATTGTTGAAATTGAACCGGATATGAAATATGCCTCAAAGATTTTCAACAAATTTAATCACAACGTTTTAAAGAACAAAAATGTAAATCTTATTATAGACGATGGTCGTCATTATTTAAACGTTACAAACAAAAAATTCGATATGATTGTTTCCGAGCCTTCAAATCCATGGATGGCAGGTCCTTCAAGGTTATTTACAAAGGAATTTTATGAAATTGTTAAAAAACGGCTAACGAGTAACGGATTATTTGCTCAATGGATACCGTTATACGGTATGGGTACACAGTATTTCAAGTCTTTGATAAAAACGTATTTATCAGCTTTTCCAAATGTCGTCTCATTCCAAGTATCTGATGGTGATTTACTATTGATAGGAAGTCCGGCAAAATTAAAAATATCGACTAAACGATTACAGCAACTATTCAATAATAAAAACATAAAGAACGAACTTAAATCTATCGGGATAAATAATCCGGCAGAAATACTCAATCGACTAATCGGCGATGAAAAGACATTAAAATCTATAAGCGAAAATGCAAGAATTAACACCGACAATAATGGGTTTGTTGAATTTGGTGCGCCAAAATATTTGGATAAAAGTACCATTTCACAAAATACAGCTCTACTTCAAAAAGATAAAAACTTCAACGAACTTATATCCATTATTAAATGGGATTCGCCACTTTTGTCTCCGGATACCCTTATTCTTTCTTTAGGTAAAGAAGCATTAAAAACAAATAAAAAAAATACGGTAACCGAAATAATTCATTTTTTAAATGTTAACCGATATAAAAACTCCGCTTTGTTTTTAAAGGGGTTATTAAGTTCTCAAATGAAGGAAAACCAAGAAGCAAAAATAATTTATGAAAGAATCATAGCAAGTGATCCGTTATTTAGTAGGATTGTATATTGGAAATTACTGAACCTTTTCGTAACTCAACAGGAATATAATAAAGCACAATTATTATTGGGTAAAGTACCGAAGAAATTCAGAAAGGAAAATTATCTGTATTGGAAGGGATTGGTATTATTATTAAAAGGTTCTCCTAAGTCTGCTTTACTTACATTCGCGAAAGTAAAATTAAACGGACTGACTGAACCTAAATATTTTTATTACTTATTTAACTATGTTGCCGCTTCAAGAGCAGGGAAAAAATTATTAGTTAGTAAATTCGAAAATGAATTTCGAAATTCTTTAACCAAGTTAAGATTAGATGCCGAAAAAGATAAGTCTGTTGATAAAATTCAAGGTATAATAGATGAAGTGCAGCATAAACTGCCGAATTGGCTTACAGATTCCGAACTACAATTTGTTAAATATCTAATAATGAAAGAGCTTCTGCAACCGTTACGATATTATAATAATGGGATTAACGCTCTATTTACAGGCAGATTTTCAGAAGCCGAAAAATCATTTAAAAAAGTAATAGCAAATTTACCTGATAATGACAAATCTACAAATGCGAATTACTTTTTAAGGCTAATGAATAATTAAGTTCTGGTTCAAGAGTAAAGAATGTATTAGATTTAAATTATGAGTCTGGTCTAAAAAGACGGATACAATTTATTATAATTAATGATATATTAAATATGTAACCTGCTTTACAAAATTAAATTAAGTTTTTACTATTGGCTTGACTGAATATGGATATTATAGTATTTTAGCATATACTAATATAAAGAAAGGTTAAAAATGAAACGAAAGGATATCATAGTTGAAGGTCAACATTGCATTGGTCCCCATTTTACCGATGAAGAATTCAAATTGATTAAAAAAAATCTTAACGAGCTCAGGGGTCTGAACACACTTGCCGATTTACTTGGTGTGGTAGGTAATCCTGTAAGATTAAAGATCGTTTATTTACTTTATGCTCATAAAGAATTATGTGTTTGTGATCTCGCCGCAACTCTTGACATAAGCGATTCTGCAGTTTCCCAACATCTTAGAAAATTAAAAGATAAACTAATCGTAAAAAGCCGGAAAGATTCACAAACCGTTTATTATTCTTTGGAAAGTAAATTGTTTTTGGAAATTCTATCACAATATTTTGTTATTCCCGAAGTACAAAATAAATTTGATTTAATCAGCACTAATTAAAAAAGAAAGAATAATGAAAGAAAAAAAAAGTTTATTATTGGTATTTGCAATCATAATAGCGGTAATACTAAGTCAAACCGATATTGTCTATGGGCAGCAAAAGGCTCCCGATACATATTTTTACGTAAATTCAAAAAAAGTTTTACTTAAAAATTTTAAGGGTAAAAAAGTTATGTTGTGGCTGTTTTCAACTTGGTGTCCGAGTTGCATTGTCGGCTTTCAGGCTCTAGCGAAGAAACAACCCGAACTTAAAAAAGATAATCTTACAATTATTATTTTACGTAATTACAAGAATGGGGGTTATCCCGGTCCCACTGCGATCGAATTTGCAAAGAAGTACGGGGAAAATCTTTTAAAAGCAAAAAACTGGGTTTTCGGTGAGGCATCAAATAATTTGGAGAGTATTTATAATTCCAAAAAGTATCCCGATATATATTTCTTAATAAACTCCAAGGGATATGTTATTAATATAAACGGCGCACCGGCAGCAACATTAGATAATATACTAAGTTTTGCAAAAAGTAAAAAGAAAAACCATAATCTAAAAAATAGATTTGGAAATGAAAAAAATTAAAACATCCTTATATCTTGTTTTTTCAGAAAAAAAGTACAAAATAATCGGAATAATAAGCTTTATCTTTTTTTTGATCTTGTATCTTTTCACACTTCCGACATCTTATACAGGAGGTCGAATTGGATTGATATCCCTTAAATTTTTAACTGTATACATGATAACCTTTTCAGTTATTTTC
>CAJXGP010000355.1 GCA_913053915.1 uncultured Ignavibacteriales bacterium
CTGAGATATTTTAGCGTCCCTGAATTTTTAGGTATCAATCAAATTGTTAGATGGTTGAATAAACAATATAAACCGGATGATTGGGATGAAAAATTAACGCTCAGAATAGCAGGTCCTTATAAATATTGTAGGCACCCGCTATATTTTTTTAGTATTATATTTTTGCTATTTAGACCTGAAATGAGTCTTTTTTATTTGACCTTAACATTATGCGCCGTTACATATTTTTATATCGGTTCTTTTTATGAAGAAAGAAAACTGATTGTAAAATTCGGAGAGAGGTATATGGAATATCAAAAGAGAGTTCCAAGAATCATTCCGTATAATTTTTGTAACGTTTATAAAGCTGAATGAACGTATTGAAAAAAGCTATGAAATTTTTTCTCAGAATAATATTGATAATAATTACCGTTGCTTCAATTGCTGCAGCGCAACAACAAGATAGTGTATTGGCAACTGTGGGAAATGATAAAATATCGATAAGTGAATTTAGAGAACGTTTCGAATTAACACCGCAAGTTTATGTAGCCGAAGATAATCCTTATAATAATAAACAATCTTTGTTATATTCTATGATTGCCGAAAGATTATGGGCGCTTCAAGCGAAAAAACTCGGTTTAGATACTACCGAGATAATGAAAACATCTTTTAAATCGCTTGAAAAAATGTATATTAGAGATGCATTATACAAAGCCGAAATAGGGGATTATGTAGAAGTATCAAACAAAGAATTGGAACAGGCGTTAAAAAAATATTTTATCACTCTAAAAATTGAAGCTTTACAAGCTGGTGACTCATCTAAAATATTCAACTTATATTTTAAGCTGAAGAAGGGAATATCGTTCGATTCACTGCATAATATCAATGATCCCGGTCTTCCTTTTCTCGAAGTAGATTATGGAGATATGAAAAACTCTGAAGCCGATTATGGAGATATGAAAGATTCCGTTGAAAATATTCTTTACAGACTCAAAAAAAACGAATTTACTAAGCCCATTAAAGTTCCTGCCGGTTGGTTCATATTTAAAGTAGTTGACCGGATTCAAAAATCGCATACAGCTCAAGATATTAATCAAGTAATAAAAAAAATTAAAAAAATAATTGAAGGCAGAAAAACAAAAGAATATTATGATGAATTTATGAATCGATTCTTTAGAAATAAAAAAGTTACTACTAATGGGAAACTTTTTTGGAGTATGGTTGATAAAATTACAAATTTGATGCAGCATAAAAAGAAATCGGAAGATATACCCGATAGCGAAAACGTTTTTCTCTCTTCTTCCGATCTGTTAAAAATGGAAAATGAATTTGGGACGGATACTTTAAAAATGATTTTTATTCACTTCAAAAAGAATCCGTTCACTCTCCGCGACTTTTTAAGGTACTTTTATTTCGAAGGTTTTTATTCTGCACAGGTTGATAAGAATATGCTGGCGGATAAATTGAACGGAAGAGTTCGAAGGGTAATACAGGAAGAGCTTCTTGCCCGGGAAGGTTACAAAAGGGGTTATAATAATCTTCCTAAAGTTAAAGAAGCTATTCATATGTGGAAGGATAATTACCTTGCTAAGTTGCTGAAAAGTAAATTATTAGATTCAACTCATGTAACGGAGCATGAGTTAGTCAACTATTACAAGAAACAGAATGAACTAAGGAAAAAGAATGCAACTGAAGTCAATATATTAGAGATTTTAACCGATAGCCTTTCCGTTGCAAAAAACATGCTAAATAAATTAAGGCATGGTGCAAATTTTAGAAAATTAGCTTCTATTTACACTAAAAGGAAATGGACAAAATCGAAGGGCGGAGAATTCGGATATTTTCCTTCAACTCTTTACGGTAAAATAGGAAAAATTGCTGCAACGCTTAAAATAGACAAAATTTATGGACCATTAAAAACTCCCAATGGTTATTCTATCTTTAAATTGATCGGAAAAAAAGAAGAAAAACTTCCGTCTCAACCTCCGTTCGGAAAAGTAAAGGCAAAATTGAAAAGGGAATTATACAAGAAGAAAGAAAGTAAATTCTTGATTTCATATACTGTAAAATTAGCAAATAAATATGGTGTACATATCAACGAGAAGCTTTTTAATAACATCTCCGTTAAAGATCTTAATATGTATGTTTATAGATATATGGGATTCGGTGGAAGAATTGCATCTGTACCGATTGCTCTGCCTTTTGTTGAATGGTATCAACCTTGGAGGGAAAAAAGCAAGGTAATTTTTTGATGATGAAAGTATGATACCGCAGGTTTTTTGGATTGAATGCGTAAATCTATATCTATTCCGTAATATAAGTCATATTATTTAATAAATTTGAATTATGAATTTGATTTCAAACTCAGCTAATTGTATATATATGTTTTAAATATTTATTTATTAGGAGTATTCTCAAAATGGAAATGAATATACAAGCTACAACCATATTAGGATTAGTACACAATGGCATGGCAGCGCTGGGAGGAGATGGTCAAGTTACGCTTGGTAATACGATTATGAAACATAATGCGTTAAAAATCAGAAAAATTGCCGAAGGAAAGGTAATATGCGGGTTTGCCGGCGCTTCAGCAGATGCTTTTACTCTTATGGAAAAATTCGAAGATAAACTCGAACAGTATCGCGGAGATGTAATCCGGGCTTCTGTAGAACTGGCAAAAGATTGGAGAACTGATAAAATCTTAAGAAGACTGGAAGCAATGCTTGCGATAGTTTCTAAAGATAAGGCGTTGGTTATTTCAGGTAGCGGGGATGTTATAGAACCGGACGATCAGATAGTTGCAATTGGTTCAGGCGGTATGTACGCTCTTGCAGCCGCAAAAATGCTGAAAAAATACAGCAAATTAACTGCTGCGGAAATTGTTTCGGAAACATTAAAAACCGCTTCGGAAATATGTATTTATACAAACAATAAGATTAATGTTGAAGTAATTGATAAATAAAAATTGGATTCCAAATGAAAAACAAAAAAATGAAAGAATTAACACCAACTCAGATAGTAACCGAACTTGATAAATATATAATTGGGCAAAACGAAGCTAAAAGAGCTGTTGCTATTGCCTTAAGAAACAGGTGGAGAAGGAAGCAAGTTCAAGGTAATCTTAGGGAAGAAATATTACCTAATAACATAATTTTAATTGGACCAACGGGAGTGGGAAAAACCGAAATTGCGCGAAGATTAGCCCACCTGGCAGAAGCTCCGTTTGTTAAAGTTGAAGCTTCAAAATTTACGGAAATCGGTTATGTAGGAAGGGATGTAGAATCTATGATTCGCGACTTGGTAGAGATTTCGGTGAATATGGTGAAGTCTGAAAAAACCACCGAAGTTCAAAAACATGCAATCCAACTTGCGGAAGAAAGAATTCTTGATATTTTAATACCGCCGGTCTTAAAGCCGATTCCCACCAATGAAAACACTACCGATGAAACCGATAAATTGAATACTGAAGCTTATCAAAATCAGAGGACTAGGGAGTGGATGAGGATGAAGTTAGAAACCGGTGAGATGGATGATAAAATGATTGAGTTCGATATGAATGCAACCAACATTGTCGGTATGCAAGTATTAGGTCCGCTCGGTTTAGATGACTTGGGCATTAACTTCCAGGAATTAATGGGTAACATGATGCCGAAGAAAAAGAAAAAAAGAAA
>CAJXGP010000356.1 GCA_913053915.1 uncultured Ignavibacteriales bacterium
ACGCAATAGCCATGTAAGAACTACGGAAATTGAAAAATATGGGGTTAAGCTTAATTTGGAAAATCATATAGCTTATCGTGAAAACAAAAAAATTATACTTTCTGCAAAAGAATTTGCTCTGCTTGAACTATTTATGATGAACCCCGGCAGAATACTAACCAGAGAAGTTATTTCTGAGCACATGTGGGATATGAATTTTGACCCTAGAAGTAATGTAATAGAATCTTTTGTTAAATATTTAAGACAAAAAATCGATAGGGATTTTGAAAAGCCTCTTATCCATACTGTTAGAGGGGCAGGCTATTTATTTTCTGAAAAGGGAAGATAATGTTTACGGTTAGAACCAAAATCATTTTAGCATATACTATTGTATTTGGGATTATGCTAACCGTCTTTGCAGTGATTATTTACAAAAGTATTCAAGCAGCCGCAATAAGCAAACTTAACGCTAATCTTAAAAGTTATGCGTTTTCGTTGCATACCGAAATCGAAGAACAACTCGATGAAAAGCCAACTTTAAACTTGAAAGAAATAGCTTCAATTAAAGCCGACGGATTAAGTGGAGTGCATTTTCAACTTTTCAATGCTGCTCATAAAAAAATAGTTGTTGATTCTGTTTTACAAAATGTGGCTTTTAGAAATTCACAAAAACTGTTAAGTAATGATTCTTTTTTTGAAAACCTTAAAATTAATAATGAGAATTATCGAGTTTTATGGAGCTTGCTTCAAACAGAGGACAACACACCATACTTATTAGAAACCGCTGCTTCAATGAAAGATGTGCATTCCGAATTACAGTACCTACTTTACCTTTTTTTTATTTTAATTCCGTCAGGACTGCTTCTAACCGGTATTACGGCATTTTTTATTTCGAAACAAGCATTTAAACCAATAATTGAAATGGCTAATACCGCAAGAACTATTTCAGGAAGTAACTTAGATAAAAGGCTCGATCTTCCTAAGGCAAATGATGAAGTGAAATTTTTAGGCGAAACCTTAAACGAAATGATTTCCGGAATCGACGATGCTTTCAAGGCACACAAACAATTTATTGCAAATGCATCGCATGAGATAAAAACTCCTTTAACAATTATACAATCGGAACTCGAACTTTTGGAACAAAAATTAAAAGACGAAAAAGATTCTGAAAATTTAAAAACCGCATTATCCGAAATAGAAAATTTAAGCAAGTTGACCGGCTCATTATTGGTATTAGCTAAATTAGATTCATCGCAAATGCCTTTGCAAAGAGAGCCGATTCGTATGGATGAATTATTAATTGAATGCGCACAGTATCTGAAGCTTAAAGCATTACGTAAAAACATTAAATTTAATTTTCTTTTTTCCGATCCCGTTGAGATTCTTGGTGATAATGAAAAACTAAAAAGTGTTATGATTAACCTTTTAGATAATGCGATAAAATACTCTCGCGAAAATTCGGTTGTGAATATCAAGATGGGTAAATTAAATAAAAAATATATTGAAATAAGAATAAAAGATGATGGCATAGGTATAAAGAAGGAAGATAAAAACAAAATCTTCGAAAGATTTTTCCGTTCGAGTGATGTAAGAGCTGAAAAAAGTGGAAGCGGCTTAGGATTATCGATTGCTTATGAAATTGTTCGAAAACATTCGGGCAAAATTGAAATTGAAAGTGAATTCGGAAAAGGGAGTATATTCAAAGTAATTTTACCACTTAATGGCAGATGATAAATATATAATATCAACCGTTATTGGGACTTATTGCAAAGATTATTATAATACATTACTCTGTTAATTTCTTTTCAATTGAATTTGATTTAAGGTTATATTAAACTAAATCAAATCAGTTTTTTTATTAAAATTATGGGTTTTAAAATGTCCTTGAAAAAAAGTTTTCTGTATTCTTGTATTGTTTTGCTCGGTTCATTTTTTGTAATTAGTACATCCAATGCACAAAACAAATATCATAAAATTAAAAATACAAAAGATTATTCTCTTAAAGCGCAAGCCACTAAGTCCTCTGATCCTTGGACTGTAAAAAATATTTACTTACCAAAAGAGCTTGCACAAATTCTGACTAATAAGAAAGCTAAAAAACCTGTAATACTTCAGGTTGGATTCAGCTTCTTATATAATCAAAACCATATCATAGGTTCTAAGTATATGGGGCCGGCTTTCAGAGCAAAAGGCATAGAGACTTTAAAAAATGAGGTTAAAAAGTATAATCTTAATGAAAATATAGTTCTCTATTGCGGTTGCTGTCCGTGGGTAGATTGTCCGAATATCAGACCCGCATTTAAAGCCGTTAAGAAACTTGGATATAAAAATGTTCATGTGCTTTATATCCAAACTAATTTTGTACAAAATTGGATGGATAAAGATTATCCTTCGAGCAAATAAAAAAGTATCATTTATTAAATTTAATTTTAAATTATGCCGGCATATTATTTTTGATAAAGAAAAATATAAAGCATGGACTTGGAAACACTTTGTTATACTTCATTGGATTATAAATCCAGGGCTTATGATTAATGAACTGATTATAGGACAGCGTATTCCTAAAATTATTTTATTCGATAAATAAAGTGATAAACCACTAATGGAAAGAACATTTGTTCCATGTCCTCATTGTAATACACTGAACGATGCACGAATTTGGTCAGCTAAAAAAGGAACTGTTTTTAAAAATTGGTTCGGATTGTATTGCCCTGAATGTGGCGGTATAATTCCGTGTCACAGAAATCTGACAAGCCTTCTGATTATCCTATTTACTTTTCCGATTTGGTTCATAAAAACATGGGAAAGAAAATGGTTGGACAATCAGCCGGCTAGATACAAAGGTATCCAACTTGATGGGCTAAAATTTAAAGATATTCACTGGATTCATTTGGGGGTAGGATGGGGAGTATTCATGTTCGTTTTAATGGTTATAATTTATCCTTTGTTAATGGGAAAAACAATTTCATTATTGAATATTGCAATCGGAATTTTAATTTGGTCGTTGGGAGGTTTAGCATTTGGCTATACTCTGAAGAAATGGATGGGGAGGAGAAGTAAATCCGCTACAATGCCCGGATAAAAACTGAGAAAAATAAGTTACTGAATTTCTCATTCTTGAATGATTGAATTTGTACGTGACAACGCCGGTTAAATTATCCGAATAAAATTTCAAGATGAGAAGACATCCTTAATAAATTTAATCTTTAATTTATTTTATAAGAATCAATTTTTTAACAGCAGTAAATTCTTTACTTCCATCTATGGGTTTTATGTTTAGACGATAAATATATATACCGCTTGGTAGATCTTTCCCATTGAATAAAGTAGTGTAATTATTTGACGATGTTTACATTGATTCAATAGATACGATATGAACCCCTACTGATGGTTCTATGCCGATATGGTTGGCTAAAGGAATTGGAATAGTCAGAGAATTTATATTTAATGATGGCTATTCAGATATACTTGTAGGTGCCAAAGATTACCAATGGGGTTCCTATCAAGGTTATTTCGGAATATTCCTTGGTAGTAAAAATATACCTACCGGTATTAAAGAAGAAAAGAATACTATGCCGACAACTTTTAAATTGTTTCAAAACTATCCGAATCCGTTTAATCCAACAACAATGATTAATTATCAGATTCC
>CAJXGP010000357.1 GCA_913053915.1 uncultured Ignavibacteriales bacterium
ACATCTATACATGAAAACAGCTTCATCTGATAAGACCGAAAAACCATGTGCAAATCCGGTAGGAATAAAAAATTGTTTATGATTATCTTCCAATAATTCCACCGCGTAAAATTTACCGAAGGTAGGAGAACCATACCTTATATCAACCGCTACATCAAGTACTTTCCCTTTTATAACTTGGCAAAGTTTACTTTGGGCAAATTCTCCGATTTGATAATGCAACCCTCTAATCGTGCCTCTCTTAGATTTAGAAATATTATCTTGGACAAAACTAGTTTTTAGTCCAAGTTCTTCATATTTTTTTAAACTAAAAGACTCAAAAAAATAACCACGATCATCAAGAAAAACATCAGGTTGAATAATTAACAGTCCCTCTATATTAGTTTTAATAATTTCCATCTGCAATAATTCTTAATTTTATAATAAAATCCGAAAACCATTTTAAATATCTTTTATTTATTGACATAAAAAACAAAAATATTATTAAGAATAATATACAGTCATACAATCATTCTATCAATATTTATATTAATTTCCCAGCAATTCGGGATCAAATTTAAGATAACTAAAAGTGATAGGCTAGAATCATTTTAAAAAATATCCTTCTTGTTATTCAAAAGGATAAAAACCGGTTCACCGGTTTAAGAATTGAAATTATTTTGTCCCTGGATAACTGACGGTTCAGTTAATAATTTCAGTAGATAGTTTATTTTTGTATTTTTAAAAATTAAATTTTATGATAATGAAAAAATTTATAATTATATTATTAACAATTATTATTTCTTCTTCCACATTTGCACAAAAAGGGCCTGTGAATAAAGCTCGTGGATTTTTTATCGCTGTGGGAGTTGGTCCTAGAATGCCTATCGGATCATTTTCTAATTCATCTTCGATTGGTTCAGGGTTCGATGTTGAATTATCATACACCGATGATCAATATCTACCTGTGTTTTTCTTTGCAAAAGTAGGGTTCGATCAATATCCCGGTTCACAACGATTTTATCAAGTTTCAGACTATGCTAATTTTTCTACTGATGCTTTGCCTTTAAATTTGGGGATACGCTATTATTTTCCCCCTTTGATGGAAAATATAGTTTTATTTATGCCTGTTGTTGAAGCCTCGTTCGATTATACTTTTTATCAAAAATTGCATCAATTTAAAATAGGTTCCGGCAGAAGTAATTACCTGGAGGATGAATCTAAAATCGGGTTTAGTGCCGGTGTAGGATTATCTATGTTTATGTTGGAAATTGTAACATCGTATAATTTTTTTCAATCAAATCAATACTTATCAATAGATCTGAAAGTGAGGTTACCTTTATTTATAAATTTATAAGAGGGAAAAATGGAATACAAAAATCTTTTGTTTGATATTAAAAACAAAATAGCCGCAGTAACGATAGACCGACCGGAAAAGCTGAATGCTCTGAACAGTCAAACTATGGACGAATTAAAACAAATATTTACCGGATTAAAAAACAATGATAAAGTATCGGTAGTAATAATTACCGGCAGTGGAGAAAAAGCCTTTGTAGCCGGAGCGGACATTTCCGAGTTGAATAAATTAAATATGATTACAGGAAAAGCATTTACTGAAAAAGGGCAGGAGATTTTCAATTTAATAGAGAATTTAAATAAACCTGTTATTGCGGCAGTTAACGGTTTTGCGTTAGGCGGCGGTTCGGAATTGGCTTTGTCATGCCACATCAGGCTCGCTTCCGAAAATGCAAAGTTCGGGCAGCCGGAGGTTAATCTTGGTATTATCCCCGGATACGGAGGAACTCAACGATTTACCAGATTGATTAATTCCGGCAGGGCAATGGAATATATTCTTACCGGTGATATGATTGATGCAAACGAAGCTTTTCGTATTGGTCTGGTTAATCATGTTTATCCTCAATCAGAGCTAATGTCAAAAGCAATTGAAATCGCTGAAAAAATTGCTTCCAAAGGACAACAAGCTGTAAGGCTAGCTATGAAAGCTGTTAATATAGTTAGCGAAGTATCTTCGAGAGAAGGTCAAAATTATGAAGCCGGTTTATTTGCAATATGCTGTGGTACGGAAGATTTTAAAGAAGGTACTTCTGCTTTCCTCGAAAAGAGAAAACCGGAATTTACGAACAAATAAAATTATTCAACTCGAACTTTGTTCATTCTTTTGAAATGTATGACTTGAATGATATCTTTTATTGTGAATTTGCTCTTATTGCAGGGAAATTAGTTTAAGTAAAATTTCATCGCAATCTTACTCCGGAAATATGGCAAATTCAATCGAAAAAGAATAAAAACTATTCCGGTCGTAACAAACATTTTCTACCGTGGTTTACTTTTTATGAGTTGATAACGGCATTGATGTTGTTTAATTGATGTGAAGTCCTGCTGATTATTGCTATAAAAATCATAGAAAATTTTTCCTATACAGAAATGATATTTACCGATAAAAATAAAATTATTCGAATCCTCTTTGGGATGGTTGTCTTAATTTTAATAGTTTATTTAATAGCTGATAAGTCTTCCGACCTAAATGCATCCAATCATTTAAAAAGATTAACCCCTTCTGAAATAAATGTGAAATTCCAAAATGCACTTCGCAGCTTCGGATTACAAAAAGATTGGATAAAGGAGGTTAAATATGTAAATACAGAGGGAAAGGACGTAATAGCTTATTTGATAAAGATTCCAAGAGACCTGCCGATTCCGGTAATCCTCGTTGAAGTTTTTAAAACATTCGATTCTACTAACGTTCGTCTTGATAGTCGTGAAAAAGTAATGGATGGTGAATCTTTATTAAAAATCTATATTGGAAAAAAGTTAGAGCTATTTGCAAACTTGGAATACGATGACGGTATCAATAGAAATGTAGGAAGCGCCGGTTTTTTGATTACCGGCATTGAGCAATTTGATAAAAATGAAATTCACAAATTTTTAAGATCACCTGAATCATTTGCCGCTGTATTAATCCCTTCAAAAGCTTCTGCTCAATTTGCTTCCCAATTGACGGCAAACCGGAAAGAATATGTTGTTGAGTTAACTGATGGTATCAACGAATTGAATTTCCAATTAAGAAAGAATTTTTCTCATTATAGATTAAAAAATGCTGTCCGCGCAATTATCGGGAACTTTTCAAAAGCAGCATTTTTTATTTTTAACAACCGGTCGGAAATTTATAATTCATCTGCCGGACGGTTTATAATGAATGAATTTAAGAAACGGAGAATTAGTCTTATTCCTACCGACTCTTTACTTCAGATTAATACCGGTAATGGTAAGGAAATTATTCCCCGTTTCGATACCATCATGCACCGCACTAAAAAAGGAGATTATAAATTGATTATGATTCCGGCAGTAAAGTTTATACTGCTTCAACCCGGTATTGTGAAATTGAGAAAGAAAGGCTATAAATTTATTAATCCTTCAATTATTATTGTAAACAGAAAGTGAAAATACTGCATTGAAATCCTTCAAGTTTATAACCGGGGTAAAGATTGTGAAATGAATAAATGAAGACAAAATAAATGGAATTCTAAAAATTATTTTTGAGTCCAGTCTAAAAAGCTCAATAAGGTTATTCCAAAGGAGCGAGGCGACTGAAGGATTTAATGATTAAAGATT
>CAJXGP010000358.1 GCA_913053915.1 uncultured Ignavibacteriales bacterium
GAGAGGGGTTTGGGGTGAGTTCAAAAGTTATACAACATTACAAATATGACTTGACGCTACTTGCATCTTCATTAGTAAGAAGAAATAATTATTTTCCACTTAACTCTACCAACTTTTCAAATAACTTTTTTTCTTCTCTACTTAAATTTTTAGGAAGCTGTACTAAAATTCTAACATACAAATCACCTCTCCCGGAATGTTTTCCTTTTAATGGGAGACCCATGTTTTTTAATTTTAGTAACTTTCCATTATCGGTATCTTTTGGTATTTCCAAACTTAGTTTTTTACCGTCAAGAGTTTTTATCTGAACCCTGCCGCCGAGAATAGCAGTATATAAATCCACATCAAGATTATAATATAAATCGTCTCCTTTTACTTCAAAGAAAGGATGATCTAAAATATGAATATTTAAATATAAATCACCCCTTTCACCTCCATATCTACCTTCGCCGCCCTGGTTTTTTAATCTTAACTTCTTACCCTCTCTTGTCCCCGGTACAATTTTAACCTTTAATTTAGTACCGTTCACTGAGAACTGTCTTATTGTGCCGTTAAATGCTTCTTCCAGGGTAATATTAAGATTTGCTTCATAATCCTGTCCTTTGCTTACTTTACTATAATGATTACTGCCTCTAGGATATTGTTTAAAGCGATTACCAAAGAAGCTTTCAAAAAAATCAGAAAATCCGCCTACATTCCCAAATAAATCCCCAAGATCACCGTTAAAATTAATTGTGCCGCTTTGACCACCCGAAGAATATTGTTTGTATCGATTATGCATTCCTTGCGAATTGGCATATTGATATTGTTTCCAATTTGAGCCGAGTTGATTATATTTCTTTCTTTTTTCCGGATCACTCAGAACCTCGTTTGCTTCGGTAATTTCTTTAAATTTTTCTTCGGCTTCTTTATTGCCGGGATTGCGATCGGGATGATATTTCATCGCCAACTTACGGTAAGCCTTTTTAATTTCTTCGGCAGTGGCATCTTTCTTTACACCTAGTGTTTTATAGTAATCTTTATATTCCACAACAATACCTTTTTCCTATTGAGGGCAGTAAATTTGTTAAATGTTTATAAACCGGAAAGCAAATATTTTATCATTAGAAATTGATTAATTTTCAGGTTTTTGAATTTAAACGAAAAGGGTAACCCATATAGTTACCCTTTCCGGAATTTGGAATCAACAAGTGTTTTTCGAATTATTTAACTTTAATCGGTATTTCTTTTGGCTTAGCTTCTTCAGCTTTCGGAATATTAATCATTAATTGTCCGTCTTTAAATTCGGCATCAATCTTATCTTCCATAATTTGTTTAGGAAGAGTAAATGTTCTATAATATTTTCCGAAAGCTCTTTCTAATCTATGATATTTAGCATTCTTTGTTTCTTTTTCTTGTTTACGCTCGCCACTAATACTTAATTGACCATCACTATAAGATATTTTAACGTCATCTTTTTTAATACCCGGCAAATCAAGATGTAATGAATAGTTATTATCTGTTTCAACAATATCCGTTAGCGGCATCCAAACTGCGTTTTCATATTCTTCATTTACATCATTATCATTAAAGCCGAATCTTTTGCCGAATGAGTTGAACAGTCGATCTAATTCACGTTCAACATCTAATAATTCTCTTCCAGAATTCCATTTTACGAGTGCCATAACTCATCCCTCCTTTCAATTTAATATTTAGATTTTTTATAAAATTTTTTTATATCAAAAATATTTTGTTTTTAAATTACATCTATTAAATAACAATTAACATGCCAAATAAGAATATATCACATAACTCCTTATAAATTAATCAGATAGAATACTTAAAGATAATATCCAGCATGTACGACATCCTGACAGATATATTGTTTTTTTTGCAAAAATAGTTATATAATGGCATTTTATCATGACAAAATAACATGTTCCTATTTTTTATCGGATTCTAATTTGATAAAACAATGGTTTTATTACACAAACTATGAGGTTAATAGTAAAACTCAATTGCCTGTTCTTGAATTATGAATGAGTCTACTTTTTGAGTAGTAGGGCTAGTAAAAATCCCTTTGGAACAATCCGGCATTACAGTTTTGGGCGGGACGGCTGAAAAGCAAGCCGTTATATGCACAAATTAAATACTAGACTTTCAAATAGAGTTTTGTTATCTTTACCCGATTTTTAGAAGAAATTGAGAGTCAAAATGAAAACCGGGCATCTTATTATAAACGGCGATTCTAGAAAAATGAAGGAAGTTGAAGATGAATCCGTACATCTTGTTATAACTTCCCCGCCTTATTGGCAATTAAAGGATTATGGTTCTGAAAACCAAGTAGGTTATAATGACAGCTATGAGAATTATATCAACAATTTAAATCTCGTGTGGAGTGAAACTTATAGAATTCTTCATAAAGGCTGTCGTTTATGTGTAAATATTGGCGATCAATTTGCAAGAGCTATTTATTATGGAAGATACAAAGTTATTCCAATTAGAACGGAAATAATAAAATTTTGTGAGACAATCGGTTTCGATTATATGGGTGCTGTAATTTGGCAGAAGAAAACAACAACAAATACAACCGGCGGTGCATCTTTAATGGGAAGTTATCCTATGCCGAGAAATGGTATACTATCTATAGATTATGAATTTATCTTATTATTTAAAAAGCTGGGGAAACCAATCCAACCCGATAAAAAATTAAAAGAACAATCTAAAATGACCAAAGACGAATGGAAAACTTATTTTTCCGGTCATTGGAATTTTGGTGGAGCTAAACAAAATAGTCATATCGCAATGTTTCCTGAAGAATTACCAAAACGACTAATTAAAATGTTCTCCTTTGCCGGCGACACTGTTCTTGATCCTTTTTTAGGAAGCGGTACGACATCATTAGCTGCTAAAAATTTAGGAAGAGACTCCATTGGTTATGAAATAAGCTCTGAGTTTATTCCTATTATCAAAGAAAAACTGTCTGTAAATGAAAATAAGATGATTAATGAATCAAATTATACTTTCAAAATTCAAGACAATTTTAATATAAATTTTGAAAAAGAAATTGAGAAATTACCCTATAAATTTGTTGATCCACATAAATTTGATAAAAAAATTGATCCGAAAAAACTGCAATACGGTTCAAAAATTGATAACAATAGTGGAACACGGGAAGAGTATTTTTCTGTAAAAGAAATAATGAGTCCCAAAATAATAAAATTAAGCAATAATATTATTGTAAGATTAATTGGAGTGAAAAAGAAAGAAGAGATAAACGGTGAAGCTATTAAATTTCTTGAAAGAGTTATTGAGCTTGAGCCGGCAAACGAAGCCGCAAAAAAAGCTTTGTCACACGTAAAAAGCACCTCTAAACGTTCTAATTCTTAATCGTAGAGTGGCACCGATTGATCACTTAGGACAGTGGGGTGCGGGATGCAGTGTGTTAGCATAACGGCTTGTGGTACAGGGTAAATATAAAGGAGGCTCCGATTAATTCAATAACCGTCATTCCGGCATACGCCGGAATGATGAATTAATCAGAGCATTCTAAAAATGGAGCCTGATCAACCGACCAACATCATGGATGTAAAACAGACAACAACCATTCAACGATTCGTTAAACA
>CAJXGP010000359.1 GCA_913053915.1 uncultured Ignavibacteriales bacterium
CAACCCTTGTAGATCAGATGTTAAAACAATGCCACGTATTCAGAAAAAATCAAGTTGTGCGAGAAAGATTTTTGGATTCAAATGACTTGGAAAGAGAACGCGGTATTACTATCCTATCAAAAAATATTAGCATCCCATATAATGGAACTAAGATTAATCTAATCGACACCCCGGGACACTCGGATTTTGGAGGCGAGGTTGAACGCGTACTTAAAATGGCTGATGGTGTTCTACTACTTGTTGATGCTTTTGAAGGACCAATGCCACAAACTAAATTTGTTCTTAAAAAATCACTAGACCTCGGATTAAAACCTATTGTTGTTATTAACAAAATAGACAGAAAGGATGCTCGACCGAATGAAGTTCTTAACGAGGTGTTCGATCTTTTTGTTTCTTTGGATGCTAATGAAGAACAATTGGATTTTCCGTATGTGTATTCAATAGCTAAAGAAGGAATTGCCAAAATTAATCTTGAAGATCCGAATGAATCATTAGAACCGCTTTTAAAAATTATTACTGAAAATGTTCCGGCGCCTGAAGCAAATCTTGACGAGCCTTTTCAAATGTTGATCTCTGCTATTGATTATAATGATTATCTTGGAAGAATAGGAATAGGAAGAATAAAACACGGAACCGTTAATGTCGGTGATAGTATTGTTCTTATCACAAAGAACGGTGTAAAGGTAAATGCTAAAATCTCTAAAATTTATACTTTTGAAAATATTAAAAGAGTAGATGTACAGCAATTAACCGGTGGAGATATTGGCGCTATAGCAGGACTGGAAGACGTTGATATCGGTGATACCATTGCTAGTCCATTAAAACCTGAACCGCTTTCTTTTGTAGCAATTGATGAACCAACTATTACGATGAATTTCATAATTAATAATTCACCGTTTGTCGGTCGGGAAGGAAAATTTGTAACGACAAGAAACATTAGTGAAAGATTAGCTAGGGAATTAAAATCTAATGTAAGTTTGAGTGTAGAAATGACTGATTCACCCGATGTATTTCGAGTGAGCGGCAGAGGTGAACTGCACTTGTCAATATTGGTTGAAAATATGAGGCGGGAAGGTTATGAACTTCAATTAAGTAAACCTCAAGTTATAATTAAAAAAATTGATGGGGTTTTATGCGAACCGATGGAACATGTAATAATTGATGTGCCGGAGGAATTTGTCGGTGTAGTAATTGAAAAACTGGGTAAAAGAAAAGCAGAGATGAAAAATATGCTCACTTTTAAAGAAAATACCAGGCTTGAATTTATTATGCCGGCACGAGGGTTAATCGGATACAGAGCTGAATTTATGACCGATACCAAAGGTAACGGGATTCTTCATCATAACTTTGAAGGATATGAACCGTTTAAAGGTGAAATCGTTCATAGGCAGCGGGGTGCACTCGTAGCAATGGAAGCCGGAATCTCATCGGCTTATGCTATGTTTAAATTACAAGAACGAGCCGTCTTTTTTATTGCACCGGGAACTAAAGTTTATGAAGGTATGGTGGTTGGTGAAAATTCAAGAAGTAAAGATATGCGTGTTAATGTTACTAAAACCAAACAGTTAACAAATATGCGTGCTGCCGGAGCCGATGAAGCAATAAGACTTGAACCTCCTACAATTTTATCTCTCGAACAAGCTATCACGTGGATGACCAATGATGAATATGTTGAGGTAACACCTTCCAACATTCGTATTCGTAAAAAATATCTTACGGAAATGGATATGAAGAATGCAAGATTGGCTGCGAAACAAAAAACAGCCGAGACGGTTTAATAGTAAAAAATTGAGAATTAAATATTAAATTTTTAAAACTATTTATCAGGAGGAAGAAATGTTAGAAAGTGCAATCCAGGGTTTAACACCGGAAATCTTATGGCAAAGATTTTATGAAATAAGTCAAATTCCCCGTCCTTCAAAAAAAGAAGGAAAAATAAGGGATTATTTGCGGAAATTAATTAAAGATATGAATCTTACCTTTAGGGAAGATAAGGTAGGCAATATAGTGGTAAAAGTACCCGCTACAAAAGAATATGAGGGAGTGCCTGTAGTCGTACTACAGGGGCACATAGATATGGTGGGTGAAAAAAATAAAAATATAATACACGATTTTGAAAATGATCCCCTCAAGCTAAAAAAAGAAGATGGCTGGATTACCGCTGACGGTACTACGTTAGGAAGCGATAACGGAATTGGAATTGCTGCTGCTCTATCAATTATAACTGATAAAGATGTTATTCATGGACCTTTGGAAATATTATTTACCATAGATGAAGAAACCGGATTAACGGGTGCAAATAGCCTCAAACCGGGTTTTATTACAGGTAAGATTTTGCTGAATATGGATTCCGAAGAGGATGGTGCATTCTATGTAGGTTGTGCCGGCGGCATCGATACGGTTGGAACTTTCAACTTGGAAAAAGAACTAGTTCCAAATAATACTTCGGCTTATAATTTAATAGTGAGCGGTTTAAAAGGCGGGCATTCAGGCTTGGATATTAATCTAGGAAGAGGAAATGCAATTAAAATATTGACTAGGGTATTGAAATCTCTGGAAGGTCTTGAATTTTATGTTTCCAAACTCGAAGGCGGAAGTAAACGAAATGCTATACCAAGAGAAGCTGAAGCTCTTCTATATATCAGTAGTTCAGAGGTAAATAAAGCAAATAATTTGATAAAAGAATTGGAATCGCGAATTAGAAACGAATTGAAATCTTCGGATGAGAAAATAAGTATAACTTTCCAAAAATCGGATGAATCTTCCAATTTTGTATTCGATACAGATTTTTCCAATAGAATTATCGATACGTTATTAGCCTTACCTTCCGGGGTTATTTCGATGAGCCAAGATATCCCCGATCTCATAGAAACCTCAACCAATTTAGCAACTATCACTACAGGAGAAGATTCGATAATTATTGGAACCAGCCAACGAAGTTCTATTGAAAGCGCCAAACAATATATTGCGCAAAGCGTCTTAGCAATTTTTTCACTGGCAGATGCAAATATCGAAATTGGGAATGAATATCCCGGTTGGAAACCTGACATGAATTCTCAAATATTGAAAACTTCGATTAATGTATATAAGAACTTATTCAATAAAGAACCTGAAATTAAGGCTATTCATGCAGGATTAGAATGCGGAATCTTAGGTAATAAAAATCCAGGGTTGGATATGGTCTCTTTTGGTCCTACAATCCAGGGAGCGCATTCACCCGACGAAAAAGTTAATATTGAAACGGTTATACATTTTTATGAATTGTTAAAAGGTATTTTAAAAACTCTTGCAACTGTAAATAAAGGTTGAACCTGATTTATTTTCTATCTGCCGGATATTAAGCTGCAAAGGATTTTGGTTGGATTGTAATGATACCGTTACTTATATGTTTTTCAAAAAGTAATTGCTGTTATGTTTTTCAATTTCATTCCAAAATTTCTTTCTTAAACTTAAAGATGTAGATGCATTTAAGTCTGATTGGCTCAAATTGATAAAAGATTTTAATTTTAACCCTAAAAAAGAAGGTTATGCGATAAAAATTCCAGTATTCTCATTCAGCAAATTTCCGAATGTAGATAAAGAATT
>CAJXGP010000360.1 GCA_913053915.1 uncultured Ignavibacteriales bacterium
CGGTCATGGCCGAAAAAGGCGGCTATCGTCATTTTATGTTGAAAGAAATAATGGAGCAGCCCGAATCCATATATAATTCTATGCGCGGTAGGATTATAATAGAAAACGGTACTTCAAAATTAGGTGGGCTGGAAGCAGTTGTTGATAGATTGGTAGATTCGGAAAGAATAATTATTTCTGCATGCGGTACTTCTTGGCATGCAGGGTTGACCGGTGAATATATGTTTGAACAATTTACCCGCATACCCACCGAAGTTGAATATGCTTCTGAGTTCAGATACAGGAATCCCATAGTGAACAAAGATGATACTATCTTTTTTATATCACAAAGCGGTGAAACAGCCGATACATTTGCAGCATTGCGGGAAGCAAAAATACGTGGTGCACTATGTCTCGGAATTTGTAATGTCGTTGGTTCTTCAATTGCGCGTGAAACACACTCAGGTGTTTATACACATGCCGGTCCGGAAATAGGAGTTGCTTCAACTAAAGCATTCACATCGCAGTTAGTTGTAATGGCGCTGATTACCCTGTTGATTGCACGAAAGAAAAATATGAGTTTAGTCGATGGAAAGGCAATAGCTGATGAATTTAAAGATGCTGAAAATTTTCTTTATTTAGGGAGAGGATATAACTTTCCTGTTGCGCTGGAAGGTGCATTGAAGCTAAAAGAAATTTCATATATTCATGCCGAAGGGTATCCCGCTGCCGAAATGAAGCATGGTCCAATTGCTCTTATTGATGAAAATATGCCCGCAATATTTATCGCTCCCAAAGATTCTACTTACGAAAAAATTATCAGCAATATTCAAGAGGTTAAGGCTCGTAAAGGAAGAATTATTGCTATCGCCAACGAGAATGATAATTATATCGATAACTTGGTAGATTATTCAATAAAAATTCCTGAAACCATCAGAATGCTTACCCCACTGCTTACCGTTATTCCTCTGCAATTATTGGCTTATCATATTGCAGTTAAAAAAGGATTAAATGTTGATCAACCGAGAAATTTGGCTAAAAGTGTAACCGTTGAATAAATTATCAATTTCGAAGTCAAAAACTGTAAAATCAGTCCCTTTTTTACATAATTATGCGAAAAAATCGTTTACTCGTAATTATTTGATTTGTCAAGCATTTATCCTTTATATTCATTATTTTTAAACGTTAATTTGTTCATAATAAAGATAATATTTAAACCGATGAACTTTAGGTAAAAAAATTCTAAAAAATTCATAGAAAGGTGATGTCATGTCAAAAAGAAATGTTCTTATTATGGGGGCGGCCGGGCGTGATTTTCATAATTTTAATGTATATTTCAGAGATAACGAAGACTATTACGTAGTCGCATTTACGGCTACTCAAATCCCCAACATTAACGGTCGCATTTACCCTCCCGAACTTGCCGGTAGATTATATCCAAAAGGAATAAAAATTTATGATGAAGCCGAGTTAAACAATTTAATAAAGCAATTGAAAGTTGACGAAGTGGTTTTTTCATATTCCGATTTACCGTTTAATTATGTAATGACCAAAGCATCGCAGGTAAATGCCAATGGAGTTTCATTCAGATTACTCGGAACGAATGAAACTATGTTAAAAAGTAAAAAACCGGTGATTTCAATAATTGCCGTTCGTACCGGTTGCGGTAAATCTCAAACATCAAGAAAAATCGTTAAGGTTTTAAGAGAAGCCGGTAAAAAAATTGTTTCCATAAGACATCCCATGCCTTACGGTAACCTTGTTCAACAAAAAGTGCAACGGTTTGCAACTTTGGAAGACTTGAATAAATATAACTGTACAATAGAAGAAATGGAAGAATATGAACCGCACATTGCAATGGGTAGTGTTATTTATGCAGGTGTGGATTATAAAGAAATATTGGAAGAAGCTGAAAAAGAAGCTGATATTATTATATGGGATGGAGGAAATAACGATATCCCTTTTTACAAGTCCGATCTTATTTTTACTGTTTTAGATCCTCACCGTCCCGGACATGAGCTTACTTATTATCCGGGTAATACTTCGTTAAGATTGGCGGATGTGGCGATTATTAATAAAGTTGATTCTGCCGAGCCAAAGAATGTAACTTTTGTTCGCAATAGTATTCGCACCGTTAACCCAAATGCCGTTATAATTGAAGCTGCTTCACCTTTGTTTGTGGAAAAGCCTGAGTTAATAAAAGGGAAAAGAGTACTTGTAGTTGAAGACGGACCAACGTTAACTCACGGTGAAATGGAGTACGGCGCAGGAATGGTTGCATCTTGGAATTACGGTGCTGCCGAAATCGTAGATCCGCGTCCTTTTACGGTAGGTACCATTAGCGATACTTATAAGAAATATCCGAAAATAGGAACTTTATTACCCGCAATGGGTTACGGCAAAAAACAAATTAAGGATTTGGAAGCAACAATTAACAGAACCGATTGTGATTCGGTCGTAATCGGTACTCCAATTGATCTTGGGAGAATACTTAAAATCAATAAGCCCAGTACTCGTGTTAAATATGAACTTCAAGAACTCGGTGCAGTAACGATAGAAAGTATTTTGAGAGAAAAAAAATTTATATGAGTCCATTCTAAAAAGCTCAATAGGGTTATTCCGAAGAAGCGAAGTGACGAAAGAATCTTTTATTTTGAAATGAATAGGAAATTTTCACGGAGTTTAAAATAACGCATCGGTACATCCTAGAGTAAACTCATAAATCATTAACTAAATTGCGAGAGAGGATAATATGTCGATAAAGATGAAAGGTAAAAATCTTGTTTCGATTAATGACTTGTCATTGGAAGAAATCGAACAAATATTTGAACTAAGTGCTATTTTAAAAATGAAACAATTGACAGGGGAATCACACCGACTTTTAGAAGGTAAGACTCTTGGGATGATTTTTTCGAAACCGTCCACACGTACTAGAATTTCATTTCAAACCGGAATTTATCAATTGGGTGGAATAGGGATGTATTTCGGACCTTCGGATTTACAATTAAACAGGGGTGAAAGTATCGCCGATACTGCTAAGGTATTATCGCGTTATCTTGACGGAATCATGATCCGGACTTTTTCACATCAAGATGTAATGGAACTTTCTGAAAATGCTGCAATTCCGGTTATTAATGGATTAACCGATCTGCTGCATCCTTGTCAAGTATTATCTGATTTATTTACTATCTTAGAGAAAAAAGATAAACTTAGAGGTTTGAAACTATCTTATATAGGAGATGGTAATAATGTGTCTCATAGTCTTTTATATGGATGTTCTAAAGTAGGAATTGATATAGCGATTGCTTCACCAAAAGATTATCAACCGCAAAAACAATTTATCGACAGTGCTCTTCAAAATGCCGGATATATTGGGAGCAAGGTAGAGATTTTGGAAGACCCGGTAGAAGCTGTTAAAGATGCCGATATTATTTATACCGATGTTTGGGCAAGCATGGGGCAAGAATCGGAAGCAGAAAAAAGGAAAAATATATTCCAAAAATATAGTGTGAATCCTGGGCTTGTTAAATATGCTAAAAGTGACTATATATTCATGCACTGTTTGCCTGCTCATAGAGGAAAT
>CAJXGP010000361.1 GCA_913053915.1 uncultured Ignavibacteriales bacterium
ATCTTAATTTAATTTACAATAAACTGACTCAAATACCCAAAGAGATAAAATCTCTCAAAAACCTGCAACGCCTTTATTTATCATATAACAAACTGACTCGGATACCTAAAGAAGTGGGTAAACTCAAGAACTTGGAAGACCTCTATTTAGCTTACAACAAACTGACTCAAATACCCAAGGAAATAAGCATTGCAAGCAGCAAAAAACGGATTTATATATCCAAAGGAAATATAAAAGCAAATGCAGTGAGAAGTTATGTTGAAGTAACAGACAAAAACTATAAATTTCTTGAACTTCTTGATGCTATAAAAGATTTTAAGAAGATCCCTGATTTGGATAAAAAATCGGGTATAACAATTTTAACAAATAAAATACTTGAACTAAATAAGAAGCTGAAAAAAGAATTGATTGAAATTGCACTTGAATACCCACCAAGAGTTAGAGCATTTCTCGGAGCATTACTCGAAAATATAGATAAAAATATAAATACCAAAAGTTTGGACGAAAGCCTTAATCCGCTATCGGAATATAAATTGGGTATTACAAAAGAAATTTTACAAACGGCCGAAAAATGGAATATTAAATGAACTTACACGAAAACAGGGAACTTTTTGAAGATGCAATAATTGCGAAGTATATTAAAAGTTAGTTGAAATTCTTATTAGGGAAAAAAAGGAAAAGGGCTCCAAAAATTGATAAATTAAAATACTAAGTAATAATTAACAATTAAAGGAGTCCTTAGAATGCAACATAAAGAAATAACAAGTAAAAATCTCGTATGGTATTTAGAACAACAGTTAGATGTTCAGTTGGATATGTTAAAGCACCAGACAGAAATAATAAAATTAGTAATCAACCAGCTATTAGAAGATGAAGTTCGCCAAAAAGCCGGCTATAAATATGAGCATGGCTCAAAAGGATATAATCGTTGGGGCTCAAATCCTGGAAGTTTAAAAATAGGGAAAGAACGCATAAAGATGGAAATTCCACGTCTTTACAATAAAGCGAATAAACAAACAGAAGGTTTGAGCAACTACAATAAGATAAAATTATCGGAGCTACCAACAGAAAAGCTAATGAATGAAATACTCTTTGGCTTAAGTCAAAAGAACTACTCAGAGATAGCCCGCACAACAGCCGAGAGTTTTGGTTTTAGTCAATCATCAATAAGTAGAGAGTTTATAGAAGCCAGCGCCAAAGCCTTGGAGGAATTTGAACAAAGAGATTTGGGTGGATATGATTTTATAGGACTTGCCATTGATGGAAAATACTTACGGAAACAACAAATTGTAATAGCCCTAGGCATAACAACAGAGGGAATAAAAATACCACTTGGTTTTATAGAAACAACAACAGAGAATCACTTATCAGTAAAGGGTTTGCTCGCAGATTTGATAAAACGAAATTTCAAATTTAGAGAAGGTATTTTAGTATTGATTGATGGAGCAACCGGTTTAAGAAAAGCCGTAGAAGAAACCTTTGGCAAACATGCTCTAATACAAAGATGCACTTGGCATAAACGAGAAAATGTTGTTAGCTATTTACCCAAAGAGCAACAAGAACATTACAGAGGCAAATTGCAAAGAGCTTACTTAGAACCAGACTATAATACAGCTAAGCATAAGTTGTATGAAATAAGAATTGAATTAGAAAAGATAAATCGCTCGGCAGCTAATTCCCTTAGTGAGGGATTAAAAGAAACATTAACTCTTCATAGTCTTGGATTAGTAGAACAACTAGGAAAGAGTTTGTTAACTACTAACATTATTGAAAATCTGAATTCACAACTTGGAGGATATATTAGAAAAGTAAAAAATTGGTCTTCATCTAAAATGAGAGCCAGATGGGTAGCTGCTTCACTTTTGCAAATAGAACAAAGAATGAGAAGAATAAATAATTACGAAAAACTTTGTTTACTTAGAACAGCTATTAAATCAAAACTAAATTTAGAACAAGAAATGGTAGCGTAAATATTTATGGAGTCCAAAATTTCAACTAACTTTGACTTTTAATCCATATTTTCAACTATTGAAAGATAAACCATATAGATTAAAAGTTCTGTATTTGGAGAAAAATATAATGATTAAAGATATAACAGATTTTAAATTATAAGATGTATAAAATAATACAATCGGACATATATGTTGCATTGAAAAGTTTGCAAGATAACTTATTCGATATTGCAGTTACTTCACCACCTTATTGGGCACAGCGAAACTATGGTTTCGATAAACAGATAGGTAATGAAGCGACATACATAGAGTTTATATCACGCCTTGTCTACCTGTTTGATATTTTAAAGGATAAACTGTCAGACAAAGGTGTTTTTTTTCTAAATATCGGTGATAAATATTTAAAAAAATACGGCAAAACGCCATTGGGATTAATTCCATACAAATTAGCATATTTTATGCAACAAAACGATTGGATCATTAATGATATAATTATTTGGTATAAGCCTAATCATATGCCTACGAGTGTTAAAAATCGTTTTGTTAATTCTTATGAGCCGATTTTTGTATTATCCAAAAGCAAAGAAAATTATTTTACCGACTACATAAAAAACAATCCTGATTATCAAAATATTATAGACGTAAATTTACAACCTACACCTTACAAACACGCTGCTGTTTATCCTGAAAAATTAGTTTCAAAATTATTAGGCTTTACCATTATTAACAAAGATTATACGGTTTTAGACCCGTTTGCCGGTAGCGGAACAACTCTTAAAGTAATTAATGACAGAAACAAAAGTTTATTCAATAAACATTCGGCAAAGGGAATAATGATAGAATTCAACAAAGAATACGTTGAAATAATCAAAAAAAGAACAAATCTTAATAGCATTAAAATAAAAAAATTAAATTCCATACCTTATGATTATCCTATTTTAAAAGAAGAAAACAATTTTGAAATAAAAGAAAGGCAAGAAAAAGTAGGTATTGTAAATATATGTGAAAACAAAAGTAAATTTTATGCCATCTTAAATACTATTCAAGAAAAAGATTTTATTAAGAATTTTCCAAAAAAGAATATTTTATTTTTAGGTTTGAAAAAATTTCAAATTGAAGATATATATAATATTTCGAATATTAAAAATTGGATCATTCGTAATAAACTTGTGGTAAGAGATAAGAAATGGTATCCAATTTTTATGCTTGTTCACGATAACAAAACTCATAAATATAAATTTAATTACAAATCATTATTACTAAACCATAAATCAAATGAAGTAGTAAATTATTCAAAACGAAATTTTATAGGATACAAAGTAATAAATAATACATCAAAGAATAAAGGACAAGGAGTGATTATTGAAGTTTTAAATAAATATAAAAATGAGCTCCCAAAGTATGTAAAAGTTTTTTGGGAAAATAAAACAATAAGCAAAGAATTTGTAATAAACGATGCAGAAGAAATTAATAGGAACTTAATATTTTATCAATTAAATGGATATAAATCGGTAAAAGAACTAAATGAACTTATTAGTCTTAATAATACATTAAAGCAGCAAGCAAATATAGAAATTCAAGATGTTGCAAAAAATGCAACAACTA
>CAJXGP010000362.1 GCA_913053915.1 uncultured Ignavibacteriales bacterium
TAAAATCCTCCGGTAACTCATCAATCAGATTTTGAAAACTCTCGAAAGAGGGATATTCCTTAAAATAAAATAAATGGCTAATGCAATCACAATCGGAAGAACCAAATCCGTTTATAAAAAACAATGCGCCGGGCATTCGGAGCATATATTCTGCCCATTGGTGTTCAAAAAATTTTTCTGAGCTTATACTCCATATCTCCTTAACCTCTGCAAAAGTACGAAGGTAATCTATATGCCAATGTGGTTTGCTTGTCGTTTTTATATGATGAGATAAGCGTGCTTTTAATCCGCCATTGCCGTGTGCACTGCCTATGTAATTGTAGTAACCTGTTAGAAACTTAAAACGTCCCAAACTGCCGACTTGAATGATTTTTTCTTCATCAAGGTATAATATCAATTGATAAGTGCCTTTACCGGTAAAGTTTTGTAGATTTTTCACAATGCCCCTGAATTGAAAATAATATAATTTAATCCATCACATTTGATGATTCTTATAAATCCAAATTAAGACTAAAAAAATAAAATGAAAAATTAATGTTTTTAATTTCTCAAAATCCAAGTCGTTGATTCTTTATAATGTTTCAAAAATTATGTTTCCGTTATGCTATCCCATAAAAATTTGTTTAATGCAATTTACCGGACAGGTGGAAACACAAAGTAAATTATCAAATCTGTTTCCGCACATATAACAATTTTCATTTATTATAAAATGATTGATCATCAACCGATGAAATAATCCTAATGTTATTATTCCCGATTAAATGTTTTTTTTAAAAACTGATAGCAGCAATAAATTTAGAATTTTTCTCCCTTAGCTTCCCTCAGATGACTTCCTACCGATCGAATTCTACCCCATATAGAATAAAAGAATATTATTATACCAACTACTTGAAAAAAAGATGCAATGGAAATAGCAATAATCAACCAGCTTGCAAATAAAAAACTTGCAACAACTTCGAAAACATATCTTAAAGCTGTTGATAAGACCATTATCCAATACGTTGCTAAAATTAGATCCGGATTATATCTTTTATCTTTTTTTTCAGCCCTTGGAAAAAACCATAGAGCTACCCCCATAATCATCATCATCACAGAACCAACAAGTATAATATGAGTGTGAGCCGATAACAATTCGGGTCCGTAACTGATATTAAAGATACTTTTTGCAAAAGACATGTACAAGCCTGTCAGAATACCGATTATCAAAAATATAACGCTGGTTTTAATGAAGTATCTTACCGTACTGAACATCTTCGTTTCCTAATAAGTAAAACCCAATTGTTTTTTAGCTTCATCGCTCATCATGTCCGGAGTCCATTTAGGTTCCCATACCAAATCAACGATTATTTCTTTTGCATCATCCAATGATTTCAACGCTGTTTCTACCCATGCTACCATACTTGTGTGCATTGGACAACCTGGAGTAGTAAGTGTCATAGTAACATGCGTTGCTTTATCGCTTATCTCAATATTATAAATTAACCCTAATTCCACAATATTTAATCCTATTTCAGGGTCTATAATTTGTCTTAAAGTGTCCAATATTGCTTGCTCGGTTATCATTTTATCACCTTACTTTTTAAAAATAGTTATCATGTTAAATGTAAATAATAGAGAAGCTAAAAACATCAACGAAAAAGAAATTAAAACAATACCGGAAACATTAATTCCGAGTCCTATTAATGCACCTGTTATTGCAATAATCATTATTATAAATTCTGTATTAGCAACTTTTTCATAAAACATATCTTTCAGCAAAGGCACAGGTTCAGTCCCTACTTTGCTGCTGTATTTGTGAAACCAAACCAGGAAAGGAAGAATTTTGTATAACTGTCCTATGATTAACATTGAAATAAATCCGAAGATAACTGTGTAGCCGTAAACTAGTATTAAACTAAACGTAACGCCTTGGTTTTTAAAATCTACAAAAGTCAATAAAAGTCCTAAAATAGTAGCTACAAAAAGGAAGGCAAATGCCGCGATACTATGTTTAATACCGATATCAATTTTTTTTCTTACCCTAGCTTTCAATATTAAATATATCTCAAATAAATATGTTAAAACACCGGCGATTATCAGAAGTAAAAAAGTAAAATAAAGACTATTTAAATGTTGATAATGCATCACGGTAGTGATTCCGAGAAGTCCAGTATTTATTAAGAAAAATGTAACCCATGCCGGTTTCATAGAATAACCATGCGAAAGAGTGAACATGGGAATTAATTTATAAGAGACACCCATTATTACCATTAAAACCCATCCAATCAAAGCAACATCTGCATGGAGTCTTAGATATTGAATATGATTTCCATGGATGTAAGGATAGCCCAAATTTATCGCCATTAATAGTCCTGCTGCAGCCGTTGATAAAAGATAAAACAACGCAGCGATCAAGTATGCACCCGTAATATTCCATTTTTTTACATTGAACATCGTAATGGTTAAATTTACAATAAAAATAATCATGGCAATAACAATCATAATAGCCGAAATAAGCAGATGCAATCGGATATCAAAATTCCAGAATGCAGTCACTAATCCAATTATGCCTATCGTAAAAATCCAATATTGAATTTCTCCAAGTGTTTCACTGAAAAGTTTTACCTCGAGTACAACAGGTACAAGTTGAAAAAGAGCACCGAAAATAATCATCGTAATCCATCCGAGAGTTCCGATATGCACTAGTGCAAGTATTCTAGGTTGGAAAAAATATCCTGCTATAGAAGTATAATTGATCATTAAAAGGAAATTAAGTAGAAGAAAAGAGAAGATTGCAGTTACAAAATATTTAACTACCATTTTAAAAGACGGCGTTTTAGCGCTTACAATTTCTGTTCCCAACATAATTAACTTCCTACTGAATTTTTCTTTTTTATAATTAATACCTTATAATAATTATCTTCAATTTTATTGGATACCGCTTGATAACAATGTCCGGTTAACTTTTTAGATAGAACCATTAGTTTTTTTTAACATTAACTTTTCAAACATCATGTCATTGTTCAATTTATTTCCACTCAAATTGATCTTCCCTTTCAAATAACATTTGATAATATGACGATATGGGATTGTAATCGTTTACCGATTGCAGAATATCGTCACTTGAAAGTGAATCGGAAGCAGCAAAAATAGTCGGATGTTTTTCTTTTGGCGCTGTCGGTTTAATGTCTTGTGTAATGATTTTTATTTCTTCTATTTTTTATTTTTTATCAAAACTAAATTACTCATAGAATAACAATTAAACTTTGACTTAAGTCAGAAAAAGTATTTTTCCTTAATATTATATTCAATTTATGAGTTTCCACAAAAACGGTATTTTTTATGAAAAAGCTTTGATTATTGTTAATATAAAGATTGGAAACTTTAAAATGAAATTATTAAATACGTCTTGCTTATTGATTAATTTTCATATTCATCCGAAAGTCTTCAGAAAATCGGAATAAAGTTTAGCATACAGTTCAAAACGCCACTTTATTTAAGAATCACCGGGAAATAAGTCATATTTAGGGGGTGGGATAAGTTGTTCTATCCAACCCCCTAAAGTTATTCTATTC
>CAJXGP010000363.1 GCA_913053915.1 uncultured Ignavibacteriales bacterium
AGTAAAATAAATAATGGAATATTGGAAGGGATAAATTCTAAAATACAATTGGCAAAAAGAAGAGCTCGTGGTTTTAGAAATATTGATAACTTTATAAATATGATTTACTTCATTTCCGGTAAACTTAAATTTGATTACCCACTGTATTTCATATAGAGCCAAAATAAATTAATTGTGATTCATAGAAATAGTTAATTGCCGATATTGAGATCCCAATAAAAAGTAATAATTTTTAGTAAATTAAAAAGTTCAAGTTAATAGGTTTTTTATTGTTTTCTAAAGCTTTACAAAAAATAGGCGAAAAGGCGCTGAAGTTTATCCAGGAGGTAGGTCAAGTTGTCAACCTTTTATGGCGTATAATAAAAAGTTTTCCAACAATTCCGCGTAGCCGGCAATTAATCCTTTATCAGTTGGAACACATTGGTGTAGATTCACTGCCGTTAGTTTTGATTGTTGCAATATTTACCGGTGCGGTAGCTTCTTGGCAGGCGGCTTATCAATTAAAAGGGATTGTACCCATGTCTTTTTTGGGCGCAACTACTAGTCGTGCAATAATAACCGAATTAGGTCCCGTATTGACGGGTATTATAATAGCGGGGAGAGTAGGAGCATCAATTGCAGCCGAACTTGGTACAATGAAAGTTACCGAGCAGATTGATGCATTAGAAACAATGGCAATTAGTCCCGTAAGATTTCTGGCTATGCCCAGATTTCTCGCATCTGTATTGATGTTGCCTTTATTAGTAGTATTTGCCGATGTTGTTGCTGTAATCGGAGCGTATGTTGTAGCTAATTATTTTTTGGGGGTTTCATTCTTCGTGTTTTTCCTTTCAGTTAAAAGGTTTTTTCTGTTTTCCGATTTGATGGCCGGGTTGATTAAGGCTGTCTTTTTTGGCGCCGTTACCGCATTGCTAGGTTGCCATATAGGTTTCAGAACTGAAGGAGGTGCCGAAGGAGTTGGGCATGCAACTATCAGATCCTTTGTCCTTTCTTCTGCGCTAATCCTTATCCTCGATTATGTCCTGTGGATGTTGATCTTCTGAAAATAGAATTGATTCAATATTAATCTTATTGCTTATTTTTTTTAATTCTGTTTTTTTTGTGATAAAAAATACAAATACTTCCGTGCGATGGGTGTAGTATGGAACAGTACTTATGAAGAAAAGGTAAAAAAATTCAACATAAGGGATATTAAGTATTATTTTGAAATTATGAGTTTAATATGAACAAATAATTTAACACACATTGTATATATTAATAACTCATCAGCGAAATTGTGGTATCCAACTGCTGAAAAAACCGTCAGTTGGAAATATAATAAGATGTGTTTAAAAATTGGTTTTATATTCAATATATTCCGATTCATTAAGTATACCCCCCTTAATGAATCTTCCCCATGCCCGGTAGCCCTCCACCGGGCATTTTTATTTTAAAATATCAATAAAATTTTGTAAATATGGATATGGTTTTTATAATGATAAAAAATTAAGTGGGATTATGGAAAAAATTAAATATAAGTTAAAAGAAAGAAACGGAAAAGTAGTTTTACCTGAGACGCTTGGTTTCGGAAAGATATTCACCGATCATATTTTCGAAATGGATTATAGCCCTGAAAACGGCTGGCATAATCCGGAAATAAGACCCCTTCATAATTTGGAGGTCCATCCCGGTATGATGTTTTTGCATTACGGACAGGGGATATTTGAAGGGCTTAAGGTTTTCAAAACTGTTTCCGGCGAAATTGTTATTTTCCGACCGGAAAAACATTTCAAAAGGCTGAACCATTCAGCTATAAAGGTTTGTATGCCGCCAATAGATGTTCAATTTTTATTGCATGCTTTAAATGAGTTATTATTAGTTGAGCAGGACTGGATACCGGCAAAAGTAGGTGAATCGATTTACATTCGACCTTTTATGTTCGGTACCGATGTATCTTTAGGTGTGCGACCTTCTCAGAATTATAAGTTCATAATATTGCTATCCCCTGTAGGTGCTTATTACCCGGAAGAAGGATTCAAACCCGTAAAAATTTTAGCACAGGATGATTATGTACGGGCAGTTCGTAAAGGACTGGGCGATTGCAAAACTCCTGCTAACTATGCAGCTAGTCTTCTAGCTGCTTACGAAGCAAAAAAGAAAGGTTTTACACAAGTGCTTTGGTTGGATGGTATAGAACAGAAGTACATCGAAGAAGTGGGAACGATGAATATCTTTATTAGATTCAAAGATGAAATTACCACACCTAAATTAACCGGTAGTATCTTGCCTGGAATTACCAGAGACTCTGTATTGCAAATCTTGTCCGATTGGGGGTTGAATCCCACGGAAAGACTTATCGACATTAATGAAGTAGTTGAACAATATAAAAAAGGTAATCTTTTAGGTGTATTTGGAACTGGAACTGCCGCTGTTATATCCCCTGTAGGATGGCTGAAGTATAAAGATGTTCAGATGAATATAAACAACGGTGAACCTGATGAAATTGCTTTGAAACTCTTTAATGAAATCACCGGTATTCATTATGGTAAAATTGAAGATAAACGAAATTGGCTTATTCATCTAAAAAATACGAAAAACGTTGAGGTTTGATCTATATATCTGTTAAAAAAGCCAAAACACTTCAAAAACTATTTCTATCTAAATTGAGCGATTCTTGATTGTCATTGCGAGGAGCACAAGCGACGGGGCAAGCCTTGCCCGCCTTCCGGATAAAGGGCTTCAAACCTATTGGGCACTCGTAACGACATACAGTTTTATTAAACTTACATTAACACTAGCTCAATTTAGATCCCATAAAGCCGAGGTTATTCAAAAAGCAAAAAATTGTCATTCTGAGCTACCTGTCCGCTCCAGACGGAAAGCGAAGAATCTCTTTAATAACGTAAATTTTTAGATCCTTTGTCGTTTCGTTCCTCAGAATGACACTTTTGGGAAACCTCATTTAAGCTGAGTTTTCTTATTTTAATTGATAATTTAAAACAACTTTTTTAAACTAAAACAATTAGTCTAAAAAAATCACTTCTTAAACGAAAGTAAGTCTTATTCTATTTTAAAAGAAAAGTATCGAAACTATTCTTGCATTAACTTAATTTTAAGATTTTTATTCTACCTATTTATGACTGTCTAAGTTATTTTTATTTAATCATAGAGTTAAACCCGGTAAAAATATTTACATCAAAGCTAAGAAAAAAAATTTTAAAAGGCTATTGACAAGTGCACATTTGATCACTATATTTGTAGTGAACAATTGAGCACTATTATCATGAAGAAACAATTAACCGACAGACAGAAATCAATATTATTATTCATAAAGCAATTTAGAGATGAAAACGGATATCCGCCTACACTCAGAGAAATTGGAAAAAAATTTGGGATTTTTTCAACCTTTGGAGTAAAACGCCATTTAGATGCATTAGTCAAGAAAGGATATTTGAATGTGGAGAGCAATGTTAGTAGAGGAATATCCTTTCAGCGAAGCGATGAAATACATGGAGAAGAAACTCTATCAATTAATGACGGAAATAAATTATTCAGAAAAATCCCGATTATT
>CAJXGP010000364.1 GCA_913053915.1 uncultured Ignavibacteriales bacterium
GGTACACTCCGAATCCACTTAATCCTGAACAAGGCGTATTTTTATCAAAATGGGTAAAAACACCGGAAATTGTTGTACCCAATTCGTCGCGGTATCAATTTATGATAGCTGATAAAACAAGCAGGAAAATATCTGTTGAAAATCAAAAGGAAGAAATTACATATTCCACCGCTTATACTGAGGCAACGCACAATGCACGTATTCCTTCTTTTATGATATCGCTATTTTTGGCTCTTTCCGGAATTTTATTAGCTTATTTAATGTACCAATGGAAAAAAATTAATCCCGATAAATTTGCAAATAAAATAAAGCCGTTTTACGATTTATCATTTAATAAATGGTATTTCGATGAAATATATAATGCAACCTTTGTCGCCTCTATTCTTGGAATAAGTAAAGTATTATCCTGGTTCGACAACCACATAATAGACGGCACGGTTAACGGCTCTGCAACACTTACTATAAAATTATCCGGTTTTGTCGGAAAATTCGACAACGTGGTTGTAGATGGCATAGTAAACTTTATAGCATATTTAAGCGGAATTATAGGGCTATTTTTTCGAAGGTTTCAGACAGGTAAAGTTCAAACGTATATAATGTTTGTTATTTTTTCGTTAGTAATATTATTATTCATATTTAAGTCATTTTAGTTCGAAATTCTTAGGTAAATAAAAATATGGGAAATTTTCCGATCTTATCGTTTATAACGTTCCTTCCTATTGTAGGAATGATAATCATTTTCTTCATACCCAAATCACAAGAAAGAGGTATTAAAAGCCTTACGCTTTTAATTACCGCTATACAGTTAATTGCTACGATTTTTCTTATCAGTTCATATAATTTTTCTTTAGGAGGAATTAATGATCCGAATACTTTTCAATTTATAGAAAAATTTAATTGGATTAATATTACCGGCTTAGCCTGGATTGGGAGAATCAAAATAGATTATTTTTTAGGCGTTGACGGTTTAAGTGTACCGCTGATGTTATTAACTGCAATAGTGGTTTTTATAGCAACTCTTTCTTCTTGGACCATTAAAAAATCCATTAAAGGTTATTTTGCTTTGTTTTTGCTGCTTGATACTGGAATGATGGGAGTTTTTGTGGCTCTTAATTTCTTTTTATTCTATATTTTCTGGGAATTAATGCTTTTGCCTATGTATTTTCTAATTGGAATTTGGGGTGGACCAAGAAAAGAATATGCTGCTATTAAGTTTTTCCTATACACTTTATTGGGGAGCGTTCTTATCCTATTAGTAATGATTGGATTGTATCTCAGTACTAAGGAAACTTTGGCAGATGGCTCTAAGGTATTCACTTTCAATATGTTATCAATGATGAATCCAAAAAACTTTACAACAAACGGTATACTCTCGCCCTTGAATCCACACAATCTTAGATTCATTGCATACCTGCTGTTATTTATTGGATTCGCAATTAAAATTCCGATGTTTCCATTCCACACCTGGTTACCTGATGCACACGTTGAAGCGCCGACGGCTGTCAGTGTTATTCTTGCAGGTATTTTATTAAAAATGGGGGCTTACGGTATCTTAAGAATAAGTTTTCCGGTATTTCCTGAAATAACTAAACATTTAGTCTGGTATATTGCTTTATTCGGGATGATTAATATTGTCTATGGAGCGCTATGCGCAATGGCTCAGAAAGATTTTAAGAAGATGATAGCTTACTCTTCAATTTCCCACATGGGTATTGTATTACTTGGTATGGCATCGTTAACCACCATAGGAATTTCAGGTGCAATACTGCAAATGTTTAATCACGGTACGATAACAGCTATGTTGTTCCTGGTAGTCGGAGTACTTTATGATAGAGCACATACTAGAGATATGAGTGCTTTCGGCGGTTTAGCTACTCAGATGCCTATCTATGCCGGCTTCACTACTATTGCGTTCTTTGCAGCAATCGGACTGCCGGGATTAAGTAGTTTTATTTCTGAAGTTTTTGTCTTTTTAGGCGCTTTTAGCGTTAATTCAATAAGAATAATTACCGTTATTTCGTTGTCGGGGATTATACTTGGTGCGGGTTATATGCTGTGGGCAATGCAAAGAGTTTTTCTAGGTCCGGTAAATAAAAAATGGTCATTGCTTAAAGATTTAACATTCAGAGAATATGCCATGCTGGTTCCATTGGCAATAATAATTATCTTTTTAGGTGTTGATCCTTCACCAATGCTGAATTTAATGAATTCATCGGTAAATGCAATGGTTCAATTTATGGCTCATTCACAAGTAATATTCGGTGCGCTTGGAGCTCACTAAAACTTAATATACTTTCATTTAATTCTAATTGATATAATAAAGTGAATACAAATTTAAATAATCTATTTAATAGTCTTCATCTAATAAAACCTGAACTGACAATTTTTGTTGTCATAGTTTTACTGGTACTTGTCGATTTAATTTCGAATAAAAATAAAAAGTATCTGCCATATATTGCTATTGGCGGCGGACTACTTTTTGTAATGATGATGAGTAAAAAGGGTGGGTTATAAACAAAATGAGAATAATGCAATTATATGCACGAGGTGTAGGTAATCCGGCATCACAAATAACCCGTGAGGCTCAGATAGGTAATAATGTAATCTATTTTGACGACAGAAATACAGGATTAAGATTAACCGTTATTGAACCTCTAACTTTGAAGGTCATCTTTGATTCTACCTTTAGTACAAACAATGCAGCTGGAGTTAAACAGTTGGAATCTGCTTTAACTAAGTACAATATAGATGGCAATATTATTATACTCACAAGTTCAGGTAATTGGCTTAATGGCTTTAGTGATAACGATTTTGTTTTATTAGCACATAACGGATTTAAAAAACTTACTATTGCATTGAAATCAATGAGTAATCCGTCCTATTCAGCAATCATAAATAACAACATCAAATCAGGCACTGAAAGAATAATGAACTCTGCACCTGCAATCTCTATAATGCCTGCCAAAGAAAATAACATCGTTAATCCATCAGTACAACGAACAATAAGTTACTTCAATAAGAACACAGTTGTACCTAAAAATACCCCCTTTGATAATGTGGCTGCTCCTGAGATAACATCAGGGGCGGCTACTATAAACACACAACATACTAATACAACACCTATTTTTTCAGTTAATGCGGCTACATCTAATAAAGCAACCGGTAGAAATGGCATCGGTATTTCAATAACAGGCATTGTTGCTGTTGGCATAGCAGGTTTAGTAATATATAGAATGATTGAAAAATCAAATAAGTGATATGAGTGTAATAAATAATTTGCAGCAGACAATACGGCAAGACTCTACTAAGTTTAGCAACTATTTATATACAAAGAATCAGCAGGGTTTATTAAAGGTATTGGGCTATTTCTTAGCTTATTCTATTGTAAAAGATATTATACTAAAGAAGAAACCTTGCTATAAAAAATGTGCAGATAAATGCGAAATGGAGGCAGGAAGATAAATGAAAACTACTGTGAAAAAAACAACAGAACAAAAAACAGTTGAAAAGGTCAATACTTATCTGCCTGGTTTGATGATCAT
>CAJXGP010000365.1 GCA_913053915.1 uncultured Ignavibacteriales bacterium
AAAAAAAAATTAAAGAAATTAGTTTCAAATGTTATAAAAGTTTTGCAATTACACTGGTAGAAATTTTATACCTTCCATTTATGTCAAATAGAAAAATTGAGACAGTGTTAAAATGTAAAAATATTGATTTTGTTCGAAAAAAATGTAATGAGAAAAACGGTGTAATTTTACTCTCGGCGCATTTTGGAAACTGGGAATACATGGCGGTTTCCATGGGTTATCAGCTTAAAACCGCAATAGCAGTGGTGGTTAAATCACAGCGTAATGTATATGTAACCAAATGGTTAAACCAGGTTAGGGGAAAATGGGGAAATAGAGTGGTGCCTATCGGAATATCGATTCGTCAGATTTATTCGGAATTAAAAAATAAAAACGTTGTTGCTATGGTAGCCGATCAGCGGGGACCCAAGGAAGGAATTCGTGTTAATTTTTTTAATAAAAATACTGCCGTTTATTCAGGACCGGTGTTGTTGTCTCTAAAAACTCATGCTCCGATTTTATATGGAGTTGCAATACGCCAACCGGATTATTCTTATGAAACTGAATTTATAGAAATAAGTACCGAAAATTTACCTTCTGAAAATGAAGCGAAGATTACTGAGTTAAGTAGGAGGCACATGCTGCAGCTCGAAAAATTCATCCGAAAATATCCGGAGCAATGGTTGTGGATGCATAAAAGATGGAAGTATTAGTTGCACGATGGAAAAAATATTAGTGATACAAACAGCTTTTATAGGAGATGCTATTTTAACTTTGCCTATGATTCAAGTACTTAAACGTATGCATCCTTCTAGTAAAATTGATGTGTTGTCAATACCTGCAACTAGTGAATTATTTACGGCTTCTCCGTATGTTAATAACGTTATTGTAATTGATAAACATGGAAAGCATAAAAGATTATTCAGTATGAGAAATTTAATTAATCAAATTAAAACAAATAATTTTTCAATGCTTTATTCTCCTCACCGTTCTTTAAGAACGGCTTTAATTGTTATGCAGTCAAAAATTGTTGAAACATTCGGATTTTCGAACAGTAGCTTTAAACATGTTTTTAAATATATTGTAGAATACAAACATAATAAACATGAGGTACAAAGAAATTTTGATCTTATTGGTTTTAACTACCGTGCTGAAGAATGGAAAATTTTGCCGGAAGTAGATATCCCTGTCGAAACCAAAAAATTGGTCGATGATTTTTTCGTAGATTATGAATTAACCGGAAAAATTTCGGCGATAGCTCCGGGAAGCGTTTGGAATACCAAACAATATCCTCATGAATATTTTGAAGAGGTTATAAAATACCTGCTTCACAACGATATGAAGGTTTTATTAATAGGTGGAGCAAATGAAAGTGATTTGTGCAAGGGTATAGCTGATAAATTTAATGGAAAAGTAATCTCAATTGCAGGTAAATTCTCGTTACTGGGATCGATAGAAATATTAAAAAGAACAAAATTATTAATTTCAAACGATAGTGCTCCTACACATTTAGGGATGTGTTCAAATATTCATGTATTAACCATTTATTGTTCAACTGTTGCAGATTTTGGATTTTATCCTTATAATAATAAAAGTTGCTATCTTAGTTTTGATAACTTAACATGCAAACCGTGCGGAGTTCATGGATATAATGAGTGTCCGCGTCATACTTTTGAATGCGGATATAAACTTACACCGGATCGTGTTATATTTAAAATTGAGGAAATGTTAAATGATTAATATAAAGACAGCCGAGATAATAAATATAGAACTTAATTTTAATCACGCTATTCAAAAAGCAAAAAAATATTATCTTAAAGGATCGGTTTTTATTTATCCTACGGATACCATTTATGGTTTTAGCGCCAACCCTTTCAACCAAGATGCCGTTTTAAGAATTAGCGAAATAAAGGGAAGAATTAAAGATAAACATTTTATATTACTTGTTGATAGTATTGAAACTCTTTTAAAATATGTAGAATTACAATCTGAAAAACATATAGATTTTTTAATTTCTATCTGGCCTAATCCAATATCTGTTGTTTTAAAGTTGAATTCTAAAACTAAAGCAATATTAGGATATGATACTGCCGCCTTTAGGATTCCGAGCCATAGATTCTCGTTAAAACTCTTATCCGGGCTACGAATGCCGTTAATATCTACAAGTGTTAATAGAAGTGGGGAGCCTCAGATAATTGAATCTTCTGTTATAAAAGAGGAATTTGAGAACAAAGTTGATGCAATTTTTTTGACGGAGAAAAAAATATTCTTCAAGCCTTCAACATTAATAAACCTGACGGATAGCGAACCACATCTATTAAGAAAAGGAAGAATTAAATTTGAAGATTTATTGGAAAAATTTCATTAATTTCTTTATTAAGAATTAAAAAAATAATTATTTTGAAAAAAATAAAAAGTTTCTCCGTAATAATTTTGCAGGAAGAATTAACTTCCGAAACAAAAGCGCACAAATTCACACTTGGTAAAGTAGTAGCTTTGATTGCCGCTTACTCCTTTTTTATTGCTATTGTCGGATACATTTTCCTCGAAATAACCGGCATAGGCTCATATATCATTTCCGAATCAAACATAATGAGCAAGAAAGAGATAGGGCAAGTAGAGGAGCTGAATAAAAGAGTAATTTTCATGACTAGAGAACTTGAAAGTTTGAAATCCACCAACGAACAGTTGAAATATGCTTTAACGTTGGGAGATTCTACATTATTTGATAGCCTCTCTAATAAAAAAGATTCTGCAAAGAGTATAAATAAAAGCGCTGCCGCTAATGATTTGCTTGCAGTTGTAAGGAAATTGATTTCCGGGATAAAATCCGATGCTCAATCTTCTAATTCTATTTCTATTGTTTTCACAAAACCGGTTATTAATGGGTTTATAAGTAGAGGATTCGATCCCAAAATAGGGCATCTTGGGATAGATTATGTAGTGAAAAGAGGGACTCCTATTTATGCTTCTGCCAGCGGATATGTTATTTTCTCGGGCTTTACAATAACAGACGGAAATATGTTAATTATTCAACATCCTGATGGTTATATTACGGTTTATAAACATTGCTCTATTCTATTAAAATCACAACGTGATGAAGTTTTCGGTGGTGAATTAATTGCACTTAGTGGTAATTCAGGCGAAACATCAACCGGTCCTCATTTGCATTTTGAAATCATTAGAGATGGAATATATCAAGATCCACTAAATTACTTGAATTTAGCTTATTTAAATCTAAAATCTTTACCTCAAAAATATAAGGCAAAGGCTTTAGGAGATTATGAAAAAGTTAGAAATATTGATGGTAAAGTACCTGTTAAAAAAAATACCGGAAAAATATCTGTGCAAAAAATGGTAGAATTGCAGGGAGCGGTTAGTGAATAGTATTTTTTTGCGAAAGTCTCAATGTGATTATTATGGCACTTATTTGTAATGTCACCACTAAAAATGCTGAAAAATATTTTAGAGCAAGGGGATAACCGGGTAGGGTGTAATCTAAAAAAGTTGGATAGAAATAATGTGTAATATCTACGCTGGTGAAAAATAAAATAGTA
>CAJXGP010000366.1 GCA_913053915.1 uncultured Ignavibacteriales bacterium
ACCATCCGGATAGCGATAAAGTAGTATTGATTAATAAAAGCAGTGAACCTAACAAGATAGTTTCGGCGGATGCAGTGAGATTTGGAGGTGGGATGGGAGTAGTTAGCCGCGGTGGAAGAACTAGTCAAAGACCGAAATTTGTGGAAGCTAGCCGGTATTATTTACAGTATGCCGGTATGCCCGATTCTTTATATAATTTTAATCATGATGCTAATGATTATAACGATGATAAACAGGATAGAAGTAAATACGTTAATTATCTGAATGGTTCATCGGTGAATGATAAAAAAGGAAAAGGGTTGGGAATTCCGGTGGATGTTTCCCTGGCATTTCATACCGACGCGGGTGTTACACATAATGGTAAGGTAATAGGCACACTGGTTTTGTACGGTGATAAAGGTGAAAATCTACAAACTGTTTTTCCGAACGGAGTGTCAAGACTGGCAAACCGGGATTTGGCGGATATTGTCCAAACAGAAGTTGTAAATGAAATTCGAAATAAATATGATCCTGATTGGACTAGAAGACAATTGATGAATGAAGAACCGGCTAACGATGCTTATCCCCAACAATATAGTGAAGTTTATCGTCCCGATGTTCCTTCTTTATTAATTGAACTTTTGGCACATCAAAATTTTAATGATATGAGGTTTGGCAATGACCCTCAATTTCGTTTTGATGCATCCCGGGCTATTTATATAGGAATCCTTAAATTTTTATCCGTTCAAGATAATTATAAATTTATAGTTCAGCCTTTACCTATTAATTCATTCTCTGCAAAAATGGATAGTTATGGAAATGCCTTTCTGAATTGGAAACCTTCTATTGACAAACTGGAAACTACTGCTAAACCTGATGGATATATTGTTTATACAAGAATAAATGACGGTGATTTCGATAATGGAATTTTAGTTAAAACAACATCTATAGAAATTAAAAAACTAAAACCGGGATTAATTTACAGTTTTAAAGTAACTGCTTTCAATAAAGGTGGTAAAAGTTTTCCCTCAGAAATTCTTTCTGTTTACAGAACTAAAAACAATCAACAAACGGTCTTAATTATTAATGATTTTACAAGAATTTCAGGACCTGGGATAGTTAATTCTAAAAATTATCAGGGATTCTTAAACTCTTTTGATCCGGGAGTTCCCGATAAATATGATATTAGCTTTACAGGTTCACAATTCAATTTTAATCCTAATGACAAATGGAAAACTAATGACAATTCCGGATGGGGTAACAGTCATGCTGATTATGAGACTAAAGTAATCGCCGGTAATACATTCGATTATCCTTACATACACGGAAAATCTATCAAAGCTGCAGGTTATCCTTTTGTTTCAACAAGTATTAGTGCCGTACTTAACGATTCGGTAGATCTTCTAAAATACAAATTTGTGGATCTCATTTTAGGGGAACAAAAAACTACTCATTGGCAGAGAGCGGTTGAAGATTCTATCAGGGGATTACGTTTTGAAACATTTCCTGAAAAACTTCAAACTATACTGACAAACTATAGTAAAGCAGGGGGAAATTTGTTTGTTTCCGGTTCTTATGTGGGGAGTGATTTATTTAAATATATGCCACCGGATAGCAACAACATAACCTTTGCCAGAGATATTTTGAAGTTTAATTGGGATACGGATCATGCGGCGGTTACCGGTAAAGTGTTTTCGTCTGATTCGTCTTTCCTACCAAGATTCTATACATTTGCGTTTAATTCAAAATTCAATAAAAAGATTTACGCAGTTAAAGACCCAGATGCAATCAATAAAATTGGCGGTAGTAAAACCATTTTAAGATATTCTGAAGATAAATTTAGTGCAGGAACTGCATACAAAGGAAAATACGGTGTGATTGTTTTCGGATTTCCGTTTGAAACTATTTTGGGTCAGTCTGTAAGGAATGCTGTAATGAAAGCCGTTTTTTCTTATTTTAATTTATAAGTTTCCTTTAACGGGATATTTCTCTTGTGAGAAAGCATTGATTTTTGTTCATATTTACAATTTGAAAATGACCTTTTAGATATGCCTCATTTAAAAGATTAGTGAACCGGTTTTATCCTTTTATTTGTTTGGCATTAAATCGATTTTGATCTTTGTAATTGAATAAATTATTTAAGATTAAAACGGTACAATTGAAATAATATTTTTTACCCATTAATTTATGAAGGAGATTTTTAATATTTTAACCTTACAATGCAAGATAGCTATTCTGAAAAATGCGAAGGAAAAACTTTATTTTTTAATTTTCTATTTTGCCCAAAAAACGAAAGAATTTTCACATCTTCCGAATACTCAGAATGATAAAAAAAACTAAGTTGTGTTTTAGGATTAACTAATATTAAAAGTTTTTATCTCAAGATAGGAGTTAAATTGTCCATCCGTTCCTTATTAAAATATTGTATAATTCTACTGATCTTTATATCGGGTTGTTCATCACAACTAATTGTAAAAAAGCGGGTATCTCCAAAAGCACTTTCATTCAATCAAAAAAAAATTATTTTTTCAACTAAAATAAAAGAACGAAACTTTGATTTTAATATACCGTTTGGAACGAAATTAGAATCATTCATTGTTGACCCTGTGCACAAAAAGATAAAGATTGTTTTTAACAGACCATTTTCCTATCAGCCTTTTAGGAATGAAAACGTAGCACATATTTATAAAGTTATAAAAGATTTCTGGGGGAAAAGATTTAAGAATTATAAATTTTCAATACAAACTTTAGGATATCCAATTGAAAAGTTGATTCCTAACTATTATAGAAGCTCTCATTTATTTTACGATTCAACAAGAATTCCGCCCAAGATAAATCGACCGAATCCGGTTGTTAAAAACATAAGTAAATTAGTTCATTTTAAAAATGGACTATATAATAAAAACATTGTAGTAGCTCCCAGCCATGGATGGTATTTCAATACCAAAAAAGATAGGTGGGAATGGCAACGTCCCCGTCTTTTTCAATCGGTAGAAGATTTGTTGCCGAACGCTTTTTGCATACCTTATTTAATTCCGATGCTTGAAAATGCAGGCGCCAATGTTTTTGATCCGCGTGAAAAAGACATCCAAACAAAAGTAGTTGTTGTTGATAATGATAGTAAAATTGATATTAGAAAAGGTTACTACCGAGAAAAAAGTTTTGATATAAAAAATAATTGGAAAACCGGAACAGGAAAAGGGTTCAAACCGGGTAAATTGCCTTATAGAGTAGATTATAATCCGTTCACAAAAGGAACTTACAGGACAATATTTTCCGATACTGTAGTTACAGGGAAGGCAACTTGGATGCCTGATGTACCGCAGACAGGGTATTATGCTGTCTATGTCTCTTATTTTGCATCCAAAAACAATGTAGATGACGCACATTACGTTGTATATCATGAGGGAATAAGAACAGATTTCTCGGTAAATCAACAAATCGGCGGAAGTACATGGGAATATTTAGGTGAATTCAAATTTAAAGAAGGCTACCATCCGGATAGCGATAAAGTAGTATTGATTAATAAAAGCAGTGAACCTAACAA
>CAJXGP010000367.1 GCA_913053915.1 uncultured Ignavibacteriales bacterium
ATCCAATTATCTTCAGAATTATTTAACTCTTTAGCCAAAATTGCCGATGTATAAGATTTCTCATAATTTCCGAGCCAATAAGCGGCGTTACTTAATCTTAAATTCGCCTTGGCTCTTAATTGAACGTCATTAATTTTAGGCAATATCAACTGCAGGCTATCATAAGCAATTTTATATTTACCATTTTCTATTAAATTATTGTTTTCAATCAGGGCAATCTCTATTTGATTTAATACGTGTTTTTGCAGGTACTCTCCTTTTCTTTTTGCAAAGATATCATCCTCAGTATTCGATTTTACATGTGTAGCCAAATTATAGTATTTCAATGCACTATCCCTTTGGCCTTTAATTTCGTAACTGAGCCCTAGTCTATAATATGCAATTCCGGTATAATCCTTACTCAAAGATGTATTAAGAAAGTTTTTATAATAAACTTTTGCCGAGTCGAATTCATTTTCTTTAAAATAGATATCACCCATCAAAAAGTTTGAATAAGAAATAATTTGAGTGAATTTTAAATTTTTATTTTTAAGGATACCTTTTAAAATCTTTTTGGCGATATTCAGTTGGTGTTGTTTGATTTTAAGAGTACTATATGAATAATTGAAAAGAAGATTTGAAGGATATATATTAACTAAATTTCTCAAATACTTTGCAGCACCGGTGTAATCGTTAAAATAATTAGATAAAATCCCGGAAAGATAATATTCAGCTTCAATTTTAGAAAGCTTTCCTTTTTTAGCGGCTAATTTAATATATTTTATACCTAATGCTTTATTGCCTTTAATACCGATCAAACTAAGAGCCCAGCGGTAAGCCGGAGATATTTGACCTATTGCAAAATTATAAATACCCAGTCCCAGATATGCATCATAAAAAGTAGAATCTTTTAAAAGGCATTTTTTTAAATAATATTCTGATTTTTTGCTTGCCCATGCAGCATCAATAAATTTTCCGGCTTTCTCGAACGCAATTGCACGATAACTGTAGTCGGCACCAAGTATATATAAAATATTTGTATCATTGGAATCCACGTTAATTTTTGCTTTTGCTTTTTCGAGTGCGGTGTCGGAATAAGCTAAAAAGTTTTTATAATCTTTTTGATTTAGATTGCTTAAATAGAACCATAAATATGTACTCGCGAGATAATGATAACCTTCGGGATTATTAGGAAAGTAACGTATAATTGAGCGAAAATTTTTTTGGGCATCATCCCAACGAAAGGAATAACAATCTTCTAATCCTTTTTTTATTGATTCATTAATATTCATCTGAGCAAACGAGCGGGAAAATAAAGATAAAAAAATGAAGGAGAGTAACAAAAAAATTCCGAAGTAGTTATTCAGAACCTTCTTATGAAATAGGTTGGATAGCCAATAATTCTCATTAAGATTCACCGGCTGATAATAACTATTCTTTTTTAAATATATATTTTTTTTCTTCTGCATATTCCAATGAAGCTTTTACAAATTCTCTAAATAATGGATGTGCCTTTGTAGCTCTCGACTTAAGTTCAGGATGAAATTGGCAACCTAAAAACCAGCGATGCGAAGGAAGCTCAATAATTTCAACCAATTCTCTATCGGGAGATAAGCCGCTAAAGACCATTCCATTTTCACTTAAAACCGAACGAAATTTATTATTTAGTTCATATCGGTGTCTATGTCGCTCCGATATAAATTCAGTTTTATATGCAGCCATCGCAACACTATCTTTTTGCAAATTACACGGATAAGCACCCAAGCGCATAGATGCACCCATATTTTTAATATTCTTTTGTTCCGGCATTAGATCTATAATACTATATTTATTTTTCTTAAATTCAGAACTATTAGCTCTCGGTATCCCACACACATTCCGTGCAAATTCAATTACGGCACATTGCATTCCAAGACAAATACCGAAAAAAGGTAAATCATTTTCTCTAGCGTACTGCACGGCACGAATTTTCCCTTCAATTCCACGTTCTCCGAAACCACCGGGGATCAATAATCCGTTTACATCTTTCAATAATTTACCGGGGTCTTCCGTTTCAAATTTTTCAGCACTGATGGATTTTATCTTGACCTTCGCATTATTTTCAGCGCCTGCATGTATGAATGATTCCATAATACTCTTATAAGCATCCATGTGTTCAACATATTTACCGCATAGAGCTATATCAACGCTTTTGGAAGGATTTTTTATTTTCTGTATAAATGATTCCCACTCATCAAGCTTAATTTTCCTATCCAATAAATGAAGTCTTTTCATTACAATTTGATCGAATTTTTCTTTATAAAAAACCAATGGAACTTCATAAATCGATTTACAATCATAAGCCGAGATTACCGATTTTGAATCAACATTACAGAATAAAGCAATTTTATCCCTTATCTCTTTTCGCAGTTTTGTTTCAGAACGACATATTAATACATCAGGTTGAATTCCTAATCCAAGTAAATTTTTAACGCTATGCTGTGTCGGTTTAGTTTTCATTTCACCGGCTGCCGGTATGTATGGAACCAATGTAACATGAATACTTAGTGTGTTTTTCTTACCGAACTGAAGCATCAGTTGCCTCATTGCTTCAATGAAAGGAAGGCTTTCAATATCCCCAACCGTTCCACCAATTTCTGTAATTATAATATCATATTCCCCTAATTCACTTAATTTAGTCATTCTGTGTTTTATTTCATCGGTAATATGCGGAATAACCTGTACTGTAGCCCCTAAGTAATCTCCTCTTCGTTCCTTAGTAATAACTTCATGATAAACCTGACCTGTAGTGGTATTATTAGCCTTTGTCATACTCACATCCAAAAATCTTTCATAATACCCTAGGTCCAAGTCTGTTTCCGCACCATCATCGGTCACGTAAACTTCACCATGTTGAAACGGACTCATCGTGCCCGGATCTACATTAATATATGGATCAAATTTTTGGATTGTAACTTTAAAACCACGCTGCTTGAGAAGGAGACCCAAAGAAGAGGCAGTAATTCCTTTCCCTAATGAGGAAACAACACCACCGGTAACAAATATGAATTTAACTTTATTTCTTGCGGACATAAATTTTGTTTTTGTGTTCAAATATAGGATAACTCGATATGAATATCAATTTCAAGTAAATATGAAATTCTTCAAATAAATAAAATATTTTAAATTCAAATTCTATTTCTATATTCATCGAATGATATTAATAAAGACTATATTTACATTTAAGTATTATCTAACTAATAATAAATACTTAATTTGTTATTATTTATAAAATTGTTTGCCCTTATGTAAAAAATTTAATGACAATAAATTATTAAAGTTTTTAGTACCTTCTTCTTATTTATATTAGAACAATTTTAACAGTTATGTTTTTGTAGAGTAAATATATTTAAATTTCATTTTCTAATAATGCATGGAATAATTACTTATGTTACTACCTGTTTTTTAAAAAACTTGTGGTAATTTAATTTTTAAAAAATTTATCTACTGTCAAGTCATATTTGTAATGTTGTATAACTTTTGAACTCACCCCAAGCCCCTCT
>CAJXGP010000368.1 GCA_913053915.1 uncultured Ignavibacteriales bacterium
CGAGTATTCTTCATTAAATTACAATTGTGAAAATAAAATCTTCAGTAAAAAAAATATGTTCAAAATGTCAAACGGTCCGACGAAAGGGGCATTTGTATGTTATTTGCTCAGGACCACAGAGGGGTCGTCATAAACAACGACAAGGTTAATTTTAATATATGAGAATTTCAGGTATTACAATTCCAGATAATAAACGCCTTGAGATAGGGCTGACTTCTGTATATGGAGTTGGTCGTCCGAGAGCTTTGAAGATATTGAAAGAATTAAATCAACGTTTTGCGCAACAGGGATCACCGATATAGGATTGGTAATAATATAGATAATAAGGAAAGGTAGGTTTGTAGATATACTAAGAAGCATTTCAATAATTCTAAATCTTAAAACCGATATTATTAGAAATGATAAAAAAGAAATTAATAAACCTAAAATCAAAAAATTAAAGTGGGGAGTAGCAGGATGCGGAAAATTTAGTGAAACTGCTTTTATACCTGCTGTGCATTTATTAAGACGAAGTACTTTAAATTCTGTTTTTAGTAAAAGCTCTGTCAGAGCAAAATTTATTGCGGAGAAATTCGGTTTACCTCACCGGTTTAATAATTATGAAGATTTTTTGAAATCCGATATCAATACGGTTTATATTGGAAGCACTAATGCAGACCATTACGAACAAGTTATTAAAGCTGCTGAAGCGGGAAAAAATATACTTTGCGAAAAACCTCTTGCTTTAACTTCCGGTCAAGCCGAAGAAATGGTTCAGGCTTGTGAACAAAATAAAGTATTGTTGGCAGTAAACTATACATTCCGTTTTCATCCGTTGGTGGTTAAATCAAAGGAGCTGCTTGAGAATCAATATTTGGGAAAGTTGGTTTCGATTAATCTAAATTTAAATATAGATCTCCCTCCCGGGGGAAATTTTAGATTTAATAAAAAATTGAGCGGCGGTGGTGCAATTAGAGATATTGGCACTCATCTGATTGATCTGCTTAGATTTTTCGGTGGGGAAATAATTAGTATTGACGGTGTTCTGGATAATATCGTGTATAAAAGCGAAGTAGATGATTTCTCGGCTGGATTAGTAAAATTCAAGGATAGCGGATATGGTTATTTTAATGTTTCATTCAATAACAAAAAAGCGTTCAATCGAATTGAAATACTTGGGCATCTCGGTGCTTTAAGTATTGACCATTTAATAGGTGCTAAGTTAGTTCCGGCCAAACTTACTATCCTTCACGTAAGTGAGGCGAAAAAAGCATTCAGAAAAAGAGGTAACAAACTTCTTTATTTATTACGTTCAATACAGAAATCCTTTTTGAAAGGGGAAACACCGTCGGTTACCGGATATGATGGTTTGATAAATATGAAATTAATGGAAGAACTGGAAAGTAAATGGTTGGCAAGAAGGAACTAGTAGAAATATGTCATAGAGTTTATGAAAAGGGATTTGTTTCTGCATATGACGGAAACATATCCGTAGCGACATCGAATAACACTTTTTTGATCACTCGATCGGCTGTTCGTAAAGGCGATGTTACTGAAAATGATATATTAGAAATTAATGCTGCCGGAGAAATTATTAATGGTAGGGGTAAAATCTCTACTGAATATAAAATCCATCTTTTTGCTTATTCAAGAAGACCTGAAGTAAACGCAGTTGTCCATTGTCATCCGGTATATGCGACCGCTTTTGCATCTACAGGGAAAGGGCTAATAGGTAATTATTTCCCTGAAGTAATTTTAATGCTTGGAAAAGTTCCTCTTTGTAAATACGCTACTCCTTCAACCGATGAATTACCCCTAAGTATGAAACCGTTCATTGATTATGCATGGGCATTTTTATTCCAAAATCATGGAGCGGTAACGCTGGGAAAAACGTTAAAAGATGCATATAATAAAATGGAGAAGCTTGAACATACCGCTCAAATTTTATTTATTGCCCAAATGTTTGGAGGCGCTAAAGAATTATCCTTTGATAAAATTAAGGAACTTATCAATATATCCAAGGGAAATTATGGATTAGATGTTGATGAAAGAAATATTTTTTAAGCGAATATATTTCCCGGAGCAATCTCTTAATGTTTACTTAAAATTCATAAATTGCTTTATTACTCTTTTTAGGCAATAAGAATAAAAACCTTTTGGGGATTCGCTCTTAATTGCATTCAAATTTTTTTGAAACTATTTTCTTAGAAAGATTGGATTATATGACAGATAAATTTAAACCGAGAATTGCATTGGTATTAGGCGGTACATCCCCTGAACGGGAGGTATCGAAATTAACAGGAAAATCTATTTATGAAGCGCTTAAATTTCTCGGATATGAAGTAAAAGTGATCAATCCGGCTTATGGCACAAATCAACCGGACGATGTAAATAAACTATTCAGTAAAGAGGATTTTGCCGGAATTTCAAATCAAAATTATTTAACATGTATTGCATCGGAATTATTCGATAACATTGATCTGGCTTTTTTGGCTCTACACGGTAAATGGGGCGAGGACGGAACTATTCAATCACTTTTTGAATTAAGAGGAATAAACTATACAGGTTCCAAAGTGCTGGCTAGTTCTATATCTATGGATAAAGCAATGTCGAAAAGATTATTTAAACACTTTGATATCATTACACCGGATTGGATACTGTTAGATAAAGATCAAGTTAATACAAGTAAAGTAGTAGAATTAATAAATAATAAGCTCGGGTTCCCTTGTGTCATTAAGCCGAACGATCAAGGTTCAACAGTTGGTCTTACTGTTTGCCGGGATGGTACCGGAGTTGAGCAAGCATTAGAATTGTCTTTTCAGTATTCAAACAAGACTCTCATAGAGGAATATATTCCGGGACATGAGGTTACTGTAGCTATATTGGATAATAAACCCTTTCCGGTTTTGGAAATAAAACCGAAGCATAATGTTTATGATTACGAGTGTAAATATACCGGCGGAATGAGTGAGTATGAGGTGCCTGCAAATTTTCCGGATGAAGTTTTAAAGAATATTCAGTTACAAGCTTTGAAGGCTTTCAATTCAATCGGATGCTCTGTGTATGCTAGAATGGATTTCAGATTAAACGATGATACAGAACCTTATTGTTTGGAAGTTAATACGCTACCGGGGATGACTTCCACGAGTCTTGTCCCCAAAATGGCAGAGGCAGTTGGAATTTCGTTTCAAGAATTGGTAAATACAATTATTAAATTAAGTTTATAAAGCATTACTTTGAACAAAAACAAATTCAAATTTTATTTATTTATAATTTTTTTCCTTATAAGCTTAGCATATCTTTTCTTTAATGAGTCAGGTGTTTTAAGATATTTGGAACTAAAGAGTGAATTAAATAATTTAAAAAATCAAATAACTTCGGTACAACAGGACAATAAAATGATGAAAGGGGAAATTGATTCACTTCAAAAAAAAATTCCTGCTAAAATTGACAGGGTAGCGAGAGAAAAATATGGAATGATTGGAAAAGGAGAAAGGAGAATTAAAGTAATTGAAAAATAATTTCATACTACTATAA
>CAJXGP010000369.1 GCA_913053915.1 uncultured Ignavibacteriales bacterium
GTCCGATGGTTGTTGGTTGCGGTGGTTGCGATTGTGATTGTGATTGTAGAGACAGGGCATGCCCTGTCTCTACAATATCGTTATCGTTATCGGTATTTATATTGTTGTCATCGTCATCACGATGACCATTCAATATCAAAATTCCGTGAATATGGTTAGGCATAACGATAAATTCACCCAAATCGACATTTTGCGTGTGATTTTTTATTTCGAACCACAAAACATTTGCAATAACCCCAATGTTTGACAATTGCATTTTGCCGTTAACAATATCACCGAAATAAAATTCCCTGTTTTTTGTGCAAATGGTAATGAAATATTTACCTTGCCAACGGTAATCCCAATTTTGCAATCTTGCGGATTCAATACGATATTTATTTTTAAATTTTCTCATTTCCTCCATAATCATCAATCCAAAAATTTTTTAAGGTCATCGGGTTTTGGCAGTGCATTTTTATTGATGTAATACCACCTGTCATTTTTATTTTTTATTTTCAGTATTATCTCGTAATGATGAGTGAAAGAAACAGATAGAAAAGCCTCTTTGTTTTTCCGGTATCGGGTTATGTTTTCATTATCATCTAATTTGCTCGTTAGCGACGGCAAAATTGGATTATTCTTTTCTTCCAATTTGCTCGTCATTGACGAGTAAATTGTATTTGATGAATTCCATTCTTGGTAGAATACTCTCATTTTACGGAGATTTTGTCCCGAAAAACCTCTTAGTCCGGGCAACTCCTGTTGCAGACGCATAGAAATATCGTCAATGATTTTGCTTCCCCATTTTTGTTCGGCAAATTGTTCTTCTATCAATTTACCAATCGTAAAATAGAGTTTTAAAGATTCGGCATTGGCAATTTTTGCAACAATATATCTGCTAGAAAGTATTTGTTTTTTAAGCTGTTTTATAAAATTTATTGAAATATTTACCATGCTATTCATATTTACATTCCCAAAATATCCATAATCAAACCTTTATTCTCTTTTTCGAGTTCCAAAATATCATTGGTTACTTCTTCAATAGAACGCAAAGGCTTGTGCCGGTAGAAATATTTATTAAAACTGATTTCGTAACCGATTTTGGTTTTATCCAAATCTATCCATGCTTCAGGGACATGAGGTTTTACCTCTCGTAGAAAATAGTCGTAGATGTTTTCTTTAATTGGAATATTTTCATAATCCCGTAAATCGGTTTCGTTTTCATAAATAATGTATTCGTCCTTTTTACCGCTTGGGTAGTAACCGTAATCGGGTAGTTGCTCTACAGTACAATCTAAATGGTGCAGTATTTTGTCGAGTTTATCACCGGATAATTTTTGTGTTTTTTTAATAACCTTTTCAGCGTTTTCATCATACCAACTTACAGCATTTAATATAGCCTTTTTCTCCGTTACCGATAATTTTATTTTGTTAGTTTTTAACTCATCATCAACCAGCTTGGCAAACAGGTTAAAGTCAGAGTATTCGTCGGTTCCGATGGTTTGCATCAGTTTTGTTGCTATATCCAATAAATGTTTCTGTTTTTCCCATGTTTTGGTTGATACAAGTGTTTTTCGTTTTTTTGTGTTTAAGTCAAGGTCGTTCTTTTCGCACCATTCTAAAATCTCTTTTTCTATATTTTTTAAGTCTGTATAAGCTTTATCACCATAAGTTTCCCAAACCCATTTCATCGGTTCGGCGAGTGATTTTTCAAAACGGAGTGTAGAAATGCGTTCTTCGGAAAATTGGGCTTTGAGTCGTTTGGGGCGGTCAATAGTTACTTTATAGTAGCCAAAATCACTATTATCAAAAACTTTTGTAGCCAAATCCTCTTCGTTTTGGCGGTCAATTGTTTTAAAAGATATGTAGGCATTTAGGATTTCTTTTATATGTTTCGGTTTAAGTTCACAATTTTTTGCACCAAGATTTTTACGGAGTTTTGAAAATTGTTTGGAGGCATCAATAAGCAATACTTTTCCTTTTCGCTTGCTCTCTTTATTGTTGCTCAGTATCCAGATATAAGTGGTAATGCCGGTATTATAAAACAGATTGTTTGGCAATTGAATGATGCAATCAAGCAAATCGTTTTCGATAATATACCGTCTGATATTGCTTTCGCCCCCACTGGCATCTCCGGTAAATAAACTGGAACCGTTATGAACAGAGGCAACTCGTGAACCAAGAGGATTTTGCTTAGTCGTTTTCATCTTATTAATCATTTCCATAAGAAACAATAATTGTCCGTCAGATGAACGAGGTGTTGCGTCTGCTTGTTCGGCATTGCCCCAATAGTCTTTTAGATTCACAATAAAACGAGGGTCGATAACATCTTTACCATCTTTGATATGTTTAAGCTCAGTACTCCACGATTTCCCATAAGGCGGATTAGAAAGCATAAAATCAAAAGTATGTCCTGAAAATTCATCGGTTGAAAGCGTAGAACCCACACGGATATTTTCGGGATTATTCCCCTTAATCATCATATCCGATTTACAAATTGCATAAGTTTCGTCATTTATTTCTTTCCCATACAAATAGACATCACCTGTTGCACGGATATTACCGACTTCGTTTTTTATAAATTTTTGCGATTCGGTCAACATTCCGCCGGAACCACAAGCGGGGTCGTAAATTGTCATTACCGGTGGCAAACTGTCTTTAATTGGTTCAAAAACAATATGTGTCATGAGGTCAATTACTTCTCTTGGAGTAAAATGCTCTCCTGCTTCTTCGTTGTTTTCTTCGTTAAATTTTCGAATTAGTTCTTCAAAAACATAACCCATTCCCAAGTTAGACAATGGAGGAAGTTTTCTGCCATCAGGGTCTTCCTTTTCGAAAGGAGTTAAATTGATGAATGGTGACGTAAATTTTTCAAGGACATCCAACAATACATCTTTTGAAGCCAGATGCTTAATTTGGCTTTTCAATTTGAATTTATCAATTATCTCTTTAACATTTGGGCTAAAACCATTCAAATAGTCCTCAAAATTTGCTTGTAAAATTTGTTGACTGTTTGTGGCTGTATCATAAAGTCTTTGAAGAGTCCATACACTTGTATTATAAAAAACATATCCGCTGGCGTCTCTAAGTCCCGACTCATCCCACTCTGTAAATTTTGCTTCATCTCTTTGGAAAGCCAGCTCTTCCATTACTGCATCTTTAGTCGGTTCGAGTAAAGCATCTAACCGTCTTAAAACAACCATTGGTAAAATAACATCACGATATTTCCCTCTAACATAAACATCTCTCAAACAATCGTCTGCAATTGACCATATAAAAGATATTAATTTATTATGTACTGCTGTATTCATATTTTCCAATTTTCTCTATTTTATTTTTGTCAAGCTTGGCAAAAAATAGTGCTTTTGGTTTTTTCGGGCTGGCATTTCTGTGTGTCGGCTTTTCATTTCAATATTTTTTTGTGGCAAATTTATCATTTTATGTTTCTTTCTTTAAATGGTATAACGGTTTGGCTATGCTGCGTACCGCATTTATTGTATTATTTTTCAATTTACCAACATGTTCAAATAGCCAAC
>CAJXGP010000370.1 GCA_913053915.1 uncultured Ignavibacteriales bacterium
GGACAAAGAAAAAGGCAAGAACTGCAACGCAGTTCAAATAAATATCTTCACGGCAAATTTAATTTATTCATTTAGAGATATGCTAAAAACATTCCAGAGTTTTTTCTAAAAAGGTATTTTTTCTTTCTTAAAAAGACTTTATTTTTCTTAATATTCGCAATTCAAAAACCTGGAAATACTCTTTTTATATACGTTTCATTCATAAAAGGAGATAAATAATCAAGCTTTAATTTCTGATAAACTTTTGAAGGTAATCCGATGTCCGCCAGATAAAGCAGTCCGGTTAAATTCGGAAGTAGACCGGTTTTAGGTAGAGCCAGTGTTAAAGTAAAATCGGCTTTAATAAATTCACCGGGAGTTTCTCCGGTATTGCAATCAACTCCTGAAGGGACATCGAGTGAAATTGTTTTAGCTTTCTTTTCATTAGCCCAATTAATCATATTCAAAGCTATGCCTCGAGGCGAATCTTTAAAATTGTAACCGAATATTGCATCTACAATCATATCGGGTTTCAACTCATTCACCTCATTAAAAAGAAGGATTTCACCGCCGGCATTTTCATAGATCATTTTTTGATATGATGGAATTTCACGCAAACTTCTGTTGTTTTGTAAAACGAGCTTTACTTTTCCACCATGATTAACAAGATGTCTAGCTGCACAAATACCTCCTCCTCCGTTATTTCCGATACCGGTCAATACAACAATTTCTTTTTCATACCATTCCGGTTCAATTAAAGTAATAATTAACCATGCAAGGTTTCTTCCTGCATTTTCCATCATTTGAAATAAATTTGGGCCTGTTTCCTGCACAGCTATTCTATCAATTTCCGTCATTTGTTCACGGGTTACTGCCGGAATTCTAATTCTCTCCTGCGTCACAAAATATTTTAAAGGCTCATTCATTTAATTGATCCTATTATTCATCAATTGAATTTAACTCTTTTTGACCGGAATGTTGCAACAACTTTTTCACCGTTGTAAATATACCGGAACTTTCGGGATTCCGCTTTAGAATAAACCAACCGAGTAAAAAACCAAATGCTATATGAGCTAAAATAACCGTAACAAAAAAACCCCACCCAAAATCAACACCGAATTGACCTACTCCTAGAGATATTACAACCGGGCTCATCATAAAGCCGATTCCTATTAAAATGCCGTATACAATTCCTGTCCACTTATTACCTTTTCCAAAGAAGATACTATAAATAATTCCAAAAGAAACACCATTCCAAAAATGATAGGACCATCCGGCAATATTCGATAAAGTATCCGGACCTGAGGCGAATTGATTCAACAATAAAACTCCCATTAATTTAGGTAGATCGCCCGGCATTCCACCGAGATGAAATCCGATTTCACGTACAATTTCTAATCCGACTGTTCCTATTATTCCTCCTATAAAACCATTTTTCAATTGCTTATTAAAATCTCTTAATCCAACAAAATAGCTTACAAAAAATATTATTATCAAGATCGCAATTGACGGAAAAAGAAATTCAACAGCTAAATCACTCAAGTTTGCATAGCCTGCTTGTGAGACAACAAACAGATTTGGACTGATACCTGCTGCTAGGAGAGCTGCTACACTTAGTATTATCTTTTTATATTTCCGTTTCATTTTCATCTTCCAACGTAAAATTATTAAAAAGCAAACGTTTTATAAGCGAAAACGGTCGAATAGAAATCCGACCGTTTCCTTGCTGCCGCCTTATTTTGAAAGCATTCCCGTAAGCATTGCCATTTTTTTATCCAACATCTTGGCAATCATTTGTATTTTCTTATTCTTAAAAGATGCAAATTGTTCAGATGGCTTAAAATAATTCACATAAGTTTTGCCGTTAGTGCCTTCATAAATATTAAGTCGAACAGGTACTGCGATACCTACCGCATGATCTTGAGTGAATAATTTTTTACCGACCTGTGGATTCCCGACAAACAGTGAAATTGCTTTAACCGAAAGTCCGGTCATAGATAAAATCTTGCCTTGATTCAATTCCGCCAAAACCATCATTCCGTTTTTGGCTACCAACTTCCTTACTTCCTTAACGGTATTCTTGAATGATTGTTTCGATTGCACAGTGGTTATGTTTGATTCTTGTGCCAAAAGTTCACTTTGCCGGGTGAGTGAACCTGCGAATAACATTACTGTAAAAAGAACGGCAACTACACTTAAATTAATTTTCTTCATGATACAAACTCCTTATGTTTATTTGAATTATTTTTAATAACAATAATTAAGGTAGAAGCTTTAATGTTAGCGAACTGTCATTAAAATGACACTTATTAATATTCACATGAATTTATTCCAATAGTTTGCCGGATTTAGGATTAAAGTTCCAATAAACCGATTTTATTTTTTTTGAAGGAAAATTTTTAATTCATCTTTCTGCGTCATTATCTGAGCAATATACTCATGCCTCTTAGAGACAGATATATTAAGTTATTATCATCAAAAAGAAGATTTATTCTAATGTTTTAGTTACCTTAATTTTGAAAAATTTATCAGGTGAGTATTAACACATCTCTGAAGCAGTGAAGGATATATACTAATTTTACGCAACAAAGCTTTTAATAAATAGAACACAACAGAATATATGCCGGTTAAAACCTACATCTCATTATATTCAAAAATACAAATGCTCTGAAACATCAGGTATTCAAAGAATCTAATAATTTTGCAATTAAACCTGTCCAACCTGTTTGATGTGAAGCACCTAGTCCTTTTCCGGTATCGCCGTGGAAATATTCATAAAAGAGAATGTAGTCTTTAAAATGAGGGTCTTTTTGAAACTTTTGATTTTTACCATAAACCGCTCGAAATTCATCACTGTTTTTTTTATAAATATTAATTAATCTCGAAGCCAATTGCTCGGAAACTTGTTTAATCGTAAAATAATTACCCGAATGAGTAGGATACTCAATTTTGAAATCATCACCGTAATAATGATGGAATCTTTGTAGTGATTCAATAATCAAAAAGTTTACCGGGAACCAAATTGGACCTCGCCAATTGGAATTTCCTCCGAACATCCCCGTTTCCGATTCACCCGGTTCATAATTAACCGTGAATGTTTTTCCGTCCGTATTAAATTCATAAGGATGAGATTGATAATACTTCGACAATGCTCTTACACCGTAAGAGGATAAAAATTCATTTTCATCCAACAACCAGTAAAGGAGTCTTTTCATTCTGTGTCCCCTTAACAACGATAATAAACGTCTTTCTCCCACACCGGATTCATACCAACGTGAGACTAAATTTGCTAGATCCGGTCGATAATTAAGGAACCATTTAAGTCTTTCCGCAAACTCCGGAACTTTATCCATCAATTCGGGCTCAAGAACTTCAACTGCAAAAAGGGGAATAAGCCCAACCATAGAACGAACCCTTAATCTGCTGCAGCTTTTCCCAGGTATATTTAATATATCATAGAAAAATTCATCTTCATTATCCCACAGATCAACACCTTGTCCGCCGATATTAATCATTGCGTTTGCTATGTA
>CAJXGP010000371.1 GCA_913053915.1 uncultured Ignavibacteriales bacterium
CAAGCGAAGATTTTTATATAGTAGGCAATGGTGGTAATATAGCTCATTACAACGGAAGTAAATGGACAAAGATACAGAGCGGAACAACACTTGATATAACCGATATATGGGGCTCCGGTAATCCTTCACAGATTTTAGCCGTAGCTAATAACCTGGGTGCTAATTATCTAACCGGTATAATCAAAATTACAAATAATAGCGTAAAGCTTATCTCAACTTATCCAATAAATTATCCTATGAGCAGTGTATGGTTTGTTCCTAATAAGCATTATTATGTAGGGGGAAGCGGTATTTATGAAAAACATTTAATAAGTGATTCTTTATGGAATAATAGAAACGATATATCAAAATATTATACAACTTCAATTCGCGGTAATTCTACAAACGATGTATTTACATCAGGCTCTTACGGTGAATTACTTCATTGGAACGGAATGAGGTGGAAAAGTTTTATGCAACAGACAGCATTGAGCAGCGGTGCGTATGGTGCGGTTGCAGTTAAAGGTAATCTTGTAATAGCTGTCGGGCTGGATTCCGGCAAGGCAGTAATATTAATTGGTAAAAGATAAAAGGAATAAAAAAGATGAGAGATAATAAATTTATGAAATATGTTTTATTACTTAGTGCAGCCTTGTTTTTATTGTTTGTTTCATTTAACTGTAATACCACCGGTCCGAAACCGGAAAGAGATGTTGTGTTGAAATTAGAAGATGTTTCAAGTACGGAAGCCTGGTTAAAACTTACGTTAAACAATTTTACAGCTACTACACAAGTGCAGTTAAAGAGAAACGGCAAAGCGGTAAATACTTTTACAATTACTTCCCGTGATACAACCCTTTACGATAATTTACTTAGTCCAAACAGCACTTACACCTACCAGGCATTTGAACTGCAAAACGGAAGAGAGACTGCAAAGAGTGAATTGGTAAGTGCCCAAACAATGGATACAACAAGTAATAATTTTACATGGCAGAAATATTACTTTGGTGGAGCTGCTTTTAGTGTATTACACGATGTCGCAATTGTAAACGATTCGGATATCTGGGCGGTAGGAGAAATACACACTGCAGAAACCGACCAATGGAACGCCGACAGCACCAAATAGATACAGCCATACAATGCTGTTCATTGGGATGGGCATAAATGGGAGTTGAAAAGGATTATGTTTTACATTGATCCCGACCAACCGAGGGCAGGTAAAACATCGTCAGAAGCTAATTCAATTTTTGTATTTGATAATAATAATTTTGCAATTTCAAGTAATGTTCAAATTGCGCGTTTTAATTCGAATAATAAATATGATGTGATTAAAATGGGTTTCCAATGGAAAGATAGATTTACAATTAATGCAATGTGGGGTACATCGAGCAAGAATTTTTACGTAGTGGGAAATAACGGAAATATAGCCCATTACAACGGGAGTAAATGGACAAAGATAGAAAGCGGAACAACAGAAGATATTCAAGACATTTGGGGAAATAAAGATAAATACGGGCAAACTACAATTCTTTCTGTCAGTTCAACTGTGTTTTATGGGGGTACGGAAAATATACTTTCTATTTCGAATAATACCGCCACCCGAATAAATACCAAGGGTCTTTCCTGGAGTGTAAGGGGATTATGGTTTGAAAACAAAAAATATTACATAGTTGGTGATGGAATGTATTATAAAAAATCATTACACGATACATTCGGGCAGAGTTTTCAGCAAAGAGTAACCACAAATTATGTAGATGCTATTAGAGGAAATGCCTTAAATGATATTATCGCAGTGGGAGATTTCGGGACAGTCCTTCATTACAACGGCAGTACTTGGTATAACTTTACACAACAGATAAATATACCTAGCTGCGATCTTTATTCAGTAAGCATAAAAGGAAATATTGCAGTTGGAGTAGGAACTCCCGGAGGTGAAAAAGCCGTTGCAGTAGTAGGAATTAGAAAATAAAATTTATAGCTGTAAAACAACATAATTTTCAACGGCTTAAATGTATATGAGTAATTGTTTGCGATAGTTAGTATTTTACACTACTTTTTGCAAACAAACACATAAATATTTGGATATTAAAATGAAAAATTATATAGAAGATCTAATGAATGAAGTTCAAGCTGATGGTAAATTATATTTTACTCTTAAACAAATGCGAGAAAAATTCAATGTTAAGTATGAAAGTGCTTTGAAATTTTCAATTAACAGATTAATAAACAAATCAAAAATAGTTTCGGTTCATAAAGGGTTTTATGTGATAATACCGCCGGAGTATTCTCGGCAAAAGATATTACCGCCCGAATTATTTATAGATGCTTTGTTTAACTTTTTGAAACGACCTTATTATGTTGGGCTTCTTTCTGCAGCTTTTTATCATGGAGCTTCACACCAACAGCCGCAAGAATATTTTATTCTTATTGATAAACCTGCAATGCGTTCAACCAAAGTTAAAGGATTAAAAATAAATTATGTTGTTAAATCGAACATAAAAACAAGCGTGACGGAAAACAAAAAAACGAGTACCGGATATTTAAAAATATCTACTCCCGAACAAACAGCAATTGATTTAGTTCATTTTCAAAAAAGAGTAGGCGGCATGAATAGAGTTTCAACTATAATCGATGAGCTTGCAGAATCGATGAAAGCTGAAGAGCTTAAAAAAATTTTGCCTAACTGCAAATTAAACGCAGTTCTTCAACGATTTGGTTATATATTGGATAAAATTGTTAATGGAAATGATTTGTCGGATGTTATTTACAATTATCTTACCGGGAAGAAGATATACGTGATACCATTAAAAACAAATAAAAATAAAAAAGGTGTAACAATTAATCGGAAATGGAAAGTAATTGAAAATGCCGAGATAGAAATAGACTTCTAATATGATTCCCAAAATCTATATAACGCAATGGAAAAGAAATGTTCCGTGGAAAAGTGATTATCAGGTTGAACAAGATTTAATTATCGAAAGAGCGCTAATCGAAATATTTTCCAACAGTGAATTAAAAGAGCAGCTTGCTTTTCGTGGAGGGACGGCATTGCATAAATTGTTTCTAAAACCGCAAGTAAGATATTCAGAAGATATTGATCTGGTACAAATTAAATCCGGTTCTATTGGTAATGTGCTGACACTTTTACGAGAAAAACTTGAATTTATTGGAAAAGCAAATTATAACGCTTCAAAACATAATGCTACATTAATTTACCGTTTTGAGTCGGAGACTAAGCCCGTGGTTAGATTAAGATTAAAAATAGAAATAAATATCCGAGAACATTATACAGTATTCAATTACAAAAATTATAAATATTCCGTAAAAAGCGAATGGTTCGATGGAAGTTGTGTAATAACATCATATATAATAGAAGAACTTCTAAGTACAAAGTTGCGTGCACTTTATCAAAGACGAAAAGGAAGGGATTTATTCGACATTTTTTATGCATACCGTAAAGTAAAACCTGATTCCCGGAAAATTATTAAAGGATTTAAAGAGTATTTAACTAACGAGAGTTTGT
>CAJXGP010000372.1 GCA_913053915.1 uncultured Ignavibacteriales bacterium
AGGTTTGTTATACACCGAAATGAAACGTTTAAATTATGCAAGAAAAAGTTTTAATGCCGCACTAAAAAATTACAAAAAGCTCAAAGCGAAAATCTTCGTAAAAAAAGTACAAGAACAACTCAAAATATAAATATATGAAAAAATTGGATTATCCATAAAACTCTAGGAAAAAGCAGTTTTTATTAATACAATTGAGAAAATAGCAACTTCATATCTTGCATTGAGAATATCCCCTTATCCGTTCAGTTTTGTTCGGTACCGGTTTAGAAAAATATTAATATAATAATTGCCTAAAAGATAAAACAATTAACAGATTCGATTTTTCAAACATACGCTGATGGATTTAAATGCTCAACATCAAATAAATCCATAGCTAAATAGATAGCAACGCCCAGAGCTCCGGCTTTATTGCCTAAATTAGACGTAACAAATCTAACATTATTGTTTAATTGAACCAATGAATGTTTCATTGCATGACTCCTAATAGAATCGATTAAATAAGGTGCGGCATTTGAAACTCCGCCTCCAAGTATTATTAGTGCAGGATTAAATAAATTAATTAACATCGCAAGCCCCATTCCAAGATATTTCCCCGCTTCTTCAAGAATTTCGATAGAGAATTGATCGCCTTTATTTGCGGCTTCAATTACAGTTGCAGCATTAATTTCATCAAGTTTTTTGTTTTCTATTAGGATGATGGTATCAGCACCGGCTTTAATTTTTTCTCTTGCGGTTTTAGTCATGGCTTTACCGGAAGATACAGTTTCAAGACAACCACGTTTTCCGCAATAACATAATTCTCCATCAGGCACTATCTGAATATGACCGAATTCACCTGCATAACCATCTTCACCGTAATAAACCTTCCCATCTAAAATAATCCCGAGACCGAGTCCCCATCCTACATTAACACAAAGAGCATTTTTTACATTTCTGGCAGATCCAAACCATAATTCCCCCAACGCCATTGCTTTTAGATCGTGTTCAATATGAATCGGTTTGTTGAATCTTTCAATTAAATATTCTTTTACCGGCTTTTCGCCAAAATTAAAATAGGTTTCGGTTAACCCCAATTTTCCTTTCACCATGCCGGGAATTGAAATACCGATACCCAGCAGTTGATCCCATCCGATTTGAGATTTTGTTAAAACAAAATTCATTTCTTTTTCAAGTTGATCTATTATTTTTATATCATTACTCAGCGGTATCGATTTTCTTCTGATATCGGTTATTATATTATTTCCCAAATCAAGTATTACAAAATTTGTAAATAGTCTGCCGATATCAATTCCCAAGATAAAGCCTGCTTCACCATTCAACTTAACAACTACCGGCGGGCGTCCTGCTTGAATAATTTCCGTTTCTTTAACTTGTACAACTATATTTTCTTCTTTAAGAGATGAAATTATATTAGAGACTACCGGAAGGGTTATGCCGGTTTGCCTTTTCAATTCTGTAAGTGAGAGTGGACCATTATCCAATAAAGCTCGCAATATCAAATTTCTTCTGATTTCGTTCTTTTTTCTTACTTTATTCATTATTCAAAAAGTGGATGTGTAAAATATTTTTTAAGATATTTTTTAACCGGAATTATATCATCCTTATCCGTTAAATCCGGAACATGCTCGGACAACGGATACGCAAAGACTGATTTCGAATTTTCTTTTATCATCATCTTTATAGCCATCGGCAATTCTTTCTCTTTTCTTACAGGATGGTACGGTAAAGTATTTAAATATCGTAATATATGATCATAATTTAAACAAAAAATATTCATACTTACAACTAACACGCCGTTTTTAATTCTTAGTCGTTCCATTTCTCCCTTAGTCGGTTTTTCTATTATATCTACAAGATAACCTTCACTATTTCTTACGGTAATTGCAAATTTTTCGATTCTACTAATTTCAAATTCAAGCGCGTCCCGGTTATAACCAATCATTGCATTTGGATATTTTATATTCAACATTATCGATAAAGCTTTTTGAGAATATAAATTATCACTGTTGCAAACCGTAAATTTTTTACCCTTCCATTCTTTTTTAGTTATTAATCCTTGATATAAAGCATCAGCCGTGCCAGCCGGTTTAACTCTTCCGGAGGGGATTTTTTGAACCGCATACGAGATATTTAAACCGTGAAAATTATTATTCTTATCTTTAATTCCATAATACGATTTAACACTTTTGTCTTTCTCACCTATAACTATTAAAACATCTGCATAGCCTGCTTCACGTGCATTATAAAGCAAATAATCCAGAAACGGACGATAATTATCGCCAACTCCAATCATTGATTTGGCTTTAAGATTTGCATCATCTATTAAATGAGGATCAATTTTTTCTTTTATCACATCAAATTTTTTCATTCTTGACGAAATACCGCCGGCAAGTATTACTAGTCTTCCAACAGTCATAATGCTATTTCAAATTTACTTGAAAGTGTTCCAAGATCAGTATGTATTATAAATGCCTTCCCCCCTTCTTTTTCAATTGCTTCCTTAATTTTTTGAGTATTTCCCGGAGCGTAAGCAAACATACATCCGCCGCCGCCGGACCCATTTATTTTTGCTCCGTAAGCGCCTGCTTTTAATGCACTTTTAATCATTCTATCAATTTTGAGGGTTGATATTTTCAATACATTCCTCAACACTATATGATGTTCAGTTAAAAGATTACCTATTGCTTCATGATCTAATGGAGTTGTTAACAATATTTTTTTAGCTTTTTTTGTTATTTCCCTGTTTCTGATAGTACCTTTCAGTAATTGGATTTGGTCACTATTCAAGTCGGCAGTATATTTTTCGATATTGTATTCGTTCACGGAATGTAGAGAAAACCCTGAATATTTTTGCTGTATTTCCCTTACAATATTTTGAATTTGTAATTTAACTTGTGAAAGAATAAACTTAGTATCCTTAGGTTCACCCGAATCACCAAGTACAAATTTACCTAGTTTGGCATTTAATCTTTCAATATTAATTTTTGGAAAAGAGCTCAACCATATAATACCCCCGATTGCGGTTGAATATTGGTCCATCATACCACCGGGTTCGGCAAATTCAAGAACCTCTGCTTCATAGGCATATTCTGCAATTTGTTCCGGCGTAAGAACTCTAGCTTGATCGCTCATTTGGGCTAGGAAATTTATCCAAAGGACTACCAATGCCGAAGAACTGGAAGTCCCTGCATTAATCGGAATTTTCCCTTCTACAGTACAATCGATTCCGTTTGAAAAAGTGAATCCGTGACGTTCAAGTATATTTATCGAACTCTTGAAGTAATCTCTTCCTTTTCGATATTTTAGAGTTTCATTCAATGAAAAGGTATCTTTAGCATTTATATCCGGCAATAAAATATTCACCATAGAATCATTACGTTTTTTTCCCGTGATATTAATTCTCAAAGAAATTGCACACGCAATAATTGGTAAATTCAGATAATCTTGATGCTCACCGAACAAACAAACTCTTCCGGGTGTTGAAACTTTTAATTCGTA
>CAJXGP010000373.1 GCA_913053915.1 uncultured Ignavibacteriales bacterium
GCAAGCAGATTTTACCAACGATATCCTTGCAGGTCATCGCTCTCATTCTTCCCATTCTTCCCATTATTCCCATCGTTCTTCATCGTATCCTGCTCCAATTATACCATCAACCCCATCTAAGTCCGAGGAATTCAGTCCGAACCATACCCCTCTCTCACCTAAGGAATCTGCTTCCAAGCAATGGCGTTCATCAAGTGACTGGCAAGAAAATCCATATAAACTTTGCTACCATGAAGTTATCGTTACCTTAAAAGACGATACTGTATTACAAGGGTTAGTAACTGAGTGTAAGGACGATTCGATAGAGTTAAAAATATTTGACGAAGAGAGTGCAAAAAGGGTTTACTTAAAGAATATAAAGACCATACTTTGGCACTAACATATTCATAAAATAGGTCTTAAATACTTTGTATATGTATCAATACCTGAATCAAATATTCCGGAACATTTTTCCCTTACTGAACATTTTAAGCATTTGGAATCAAACGAATCTTTCCATTCAGATATGGATTGCCTTGAAAAAACCCACAAATGTTCCGGTAACAAACACAATGGTAAATTATATACAGATACGCTCATGCCTCTTTGTACTAAAAAGCGAATGGATTCCTCCAGGTAACGGATAAATTCTTCCGGCTCAACCCAAAGTTGCTTTAGGTTTTTTCTTGCACGCCACATTGGCTCTAAACCCATGAATACAATGTGCTTTACGAATGTCATATTTCTATAGATGAATTCAGAAATTCTTGGCAGTTTTTTGTATGTGTGCTTATGTATTACTGTTCGAATCTCAATTGGATTTCCAAAGGAAGATAGATTAAGAATGCCCATCACAGCCTCATTAAAAGCTCCCGTAGAACCAACAATAAAATCATGTTCAATATCATTGTCTCCATAAAGGGCAATACCTGCTATTATATTGAAATGGCCAAGGCTGCTATAAAGGTGGGCATATTCGAAGTCACTAAATTTTCTACCATTAGTTAACAAAAGCAATGAGGTTTCGGGCAGGAAGTGCTTGCAAGCAAGGATTAGACGGAATAGATCGTGACCTATTATTGTTGGTTCACCACCGGTAAAAGCCAATTCTTTGGTAGATTTGTCGATTAAGGATATCAGTTTTAAGTTTAAGTCCATGAGATTGCCTTCATTGCAATTAATTGGCTGGGGACACATAATGCAATTGCAGTTGCACCTCGATGTAACAAATATAATATTATGACTTGAGTTTATTTGATAGAGAATGTTTATTTTACCACTTGGCGATATTGCAACAACATCACCTTCGCATAAGGAATCGATACCATAAATATTGCAAACTGTGTGGGTATTATCGGGTTTTAGATCACTGTTTACTTCTTTCCCCGAGCTTATTGAAGCCGCATAGTCCTTTAGCTTATGAGCGGATAACTTTGGGTTAACAATTATTGTTGTAGATTTTTTATTTTTTTCTACTGGACTGAAAGAGATTCTACCTATCAGTGGTTTGTCTATATTGCTTGAGCTTCCCTGGAGAGTAATCATCTAATTGTTTATCCATATGTCAGAAAGGCCTCTTATAGTTATCCAGGACCAAAATATATTTATTTGTTCAGGATCGTTCTGTAAAATGATCTCAAATAAATAGTTTATTATTTCCTTATGTATTAAACAAAAATCACTTGCAGGTCTATACCCTGTAACATCACTTTGTGTCACATAATTTCGAATAGGGTCTATTCCACAATACATTTGGAAGGCACAGTCAGCGCAGCCAGGCAAGGACTCAGCGCAAGAATTTTTTATGATATTTATGATGGCATCATTGTAAAAAATTTCCTTGTATGAGTTTTTAAAAACATTTCCTATACAGAAACTATAATCACCCATTTGTGCAAGCATCCTGGATTCATCGGAGAGGTAGATATTACCGTCATGACCATATACCACTCCGGAAATTCCTGTACCGGCAGGAAATTGAAGATCAACAAAACCAGTAGAAAATGGAGTTAATATCCTGGTCAATAATAAGGAAGTAAAGGATTCTTCGAAGTAAAGTTCCTTTGAATTAATGCTGATAATGTATTCCAGCATTCTTTTATAGAAATCAATGAAGTCTAAGGCACTGTAACCAATTTCGTCCATCTTCTGTTGTGCATATCCAAAAGGATTTAGAGGGCGAATAAATATAGACCTAAAACCGTTTTTAACATAATCATCAACTATTTCAGTCGCAAATTTGAGACTATATTTTGTTGTAGTCATTAATGCGGAAATGTTCTCGGGGTTTATATATTGACGTGCTTTGTCCAGTGATCTGATTACATCCTCATAACAGCCTTTTCCATTTCTATACTGTCTATTAGAATCATGGACGTGTTTTGGGCCATCCAAAGAAGTAGATATTTGAATATTGTTGTTGGCAAAGTATTTAAGCATTTCATCAGTTGCCATTGTTAGATTTGTACAAACAACAAATTCTATTTTCTTGTTTTTCTGAAAAGCCCGGCTATTCGCATATTCAATTATGTATTGTATTGTTTCAAAATTTAATAATGGTTCACCACCTTGAAACTCTATCTTTATGGATTCTGATGGACTCATCAAAGTAATATCAACAGCTTTTTTAGCGGTCCCTTTGCTCATGTCGTAGTTGGTTCTATCCGTACTCTGAGAAGAAGCATGACAATAAATGCATTTATTGTTACACCTCAATGTGATAACAAACATGTGCAACGATGTGAAGTGAGAAAGAAAATCCTTTTTTGTTCTATACTTAATCGAAAGAAGTTCAATGGCAGGATCAGACAATGTTTCGGCGATGAAATGTTTTGCTTTTAATTTTAAATAAAGGTCTGATTTCTGATTTAAAGAAAGGGCTACAAGTTTACCAAAATCATTATTAGACAGATACAAATACTCCCCCACTAAATTGACCAATAGAACACGCTTATTTGCAAATCTCATGAAGTTGAATGGTAGAATTATATAAGGATTAATGACCTCGTTATTCATCGTGAAATGGGAAGAAGGCTTTTTTTATAATCATGGCTTTTATTGATTTGTTTGAGTTATCAAGGTTATGGCGGAGTTGCTGATCTATTAGTTCGTTACAAAAATCATTTACTTTATAATCCAAATCTATATTGGGACTTTTTGACGTAAAATACACACCATAATAATTAGAATCTAATGAAGCAATTTGAATATAACAACTGTCAGTAAATTTGTATGCTGCTGAAACAATGGCTTCATGGTGGAATATGGATTTATCAACTCGTAATATTAAATTCCCGGCTTCTAACTGTTGAATTATATCCATCAATACTCCTCAGTATTTTCAGTTTATTAAGATATTTAAGGAACAATCAACAGAGGTCTCTTCCATCATATAATAAGCGATTAAGTCTCTATTTGCAATAGGGCAGAGGGCAGAGCGAAAAATTCAGGCAGAGGCTGACTTTAGCTATAAGCTTTTGGTAAGCCTTGGGTTTTTGCCCTTGACAGGCTGTTGA
>CAJXGP010000374.1 GCA_913053915.1 uncultured Ignavibacteriales bacterium
GCCCGTTTTTTGGGCGAGAAATCTTGTGATTATTGCATATATTAAGGGATTTCTCCCTTTGGTCGAAATGATAAATTATTCAAATATCTTATTTTGCAGAAATTCTATTACATAGAATTATATATTGTATGCGAAACAATTATTCATTAATAATTAATTGTTGAAAAATAATTTACCGTTTTATTTACGGAAATTAATGCACAAAACGTTTACCTAAAAGATTCAGTTTAAATTTACGAATTGTTTCCGGTGGTATTGTTTCGTTTTTGGGACTCCTAAAAGACAAAGCATCAAAAGGGCATTGGACGATGCAAGCACCACACTGCACACATAGTTCGGGACGAGGAATTGTTGCAATGTGTCTGATGTTATCTACATAATAGCAGTTTCTCGGGCAAACCTGTTCGCAAAAACCTGCACCTTTACATTTTGTTTCATCAAGAATAACGGTTAAAAACCGGTCTTCGTGCAAACCGCTTTTGTAAACCGGGGTGCTGCCCATTAAATCGATGCTTATTAATAGAATAAATATTAATGAAATAAAACTCCAACGGGAAATAAAAATAAACGTAAAGTCGGCTGTTAATCCACCATAAACACCGATGAAAAGTATAAAAATAGCCCATAATATTAGCGGGATACGACCGAAATCGAAAATGACGGTGTATTTACTAAAACTTGTTTTCTTTTTCTTTGGATTGAGCCATTTGGAATAAAAAGGGAATGAAGTGAAAATTAAAAACGGTAAAATCCACGATAGAACCGCTATAGGCAAAATAATATTCTGCCAAAAAAGAAGCGCAATAAAAGATGCAATAATGGAAAATGGAAATGCCCACATAGTTGCCATTTCAATTCGCTGTACCAACGGAAATTTGACCTTTCGCATTTCAGCAGTTTTTTTAAGATTATTTTTAATAAAAAGAGAAATATCTTTTGCGTACACCGGTCCCCAGATAACTCTCCATCCGGTTTTCTTTTGTATCACTTTTAATTCGATACCTGTGGCGGCAAGCTGTGGAAGTATCACATCTCTATGATCAACAAATTTTTCAATTTTACTTGTTTTCAAAACCGAGATAACATCATGATTTGTAAAAAGTCCGCCTGTTGCAGAACACCATACGTTGATTCCTTTGCTATTGGCAACAAGCAGATAAGCGTCCATTTCTTTCAATGCATGTTTTACTCTTTCTACGGTTAAATGAAAATTACAGGTTAAAAAAACAGGTGAGTTCCTGTTAGGGTTCCCTATTTTGATTAAGCCTGTTTTGCTTGGGAAAGGAAATCCTCTAAGCAGGGTTTCAATTATATTTACGAAGATATATTTAATGAAATTCATTTCACCTTTCCTTTTGGGGTTTTTGCAACTAATTCAATAAAGCTTTCTAATTTATTTAGTTTTACCGACTCTATTATCATGCCCGATTCTTGTATCTTTTCTAATAAATTTTTTACCGCATTGGTAGTAGTTTGAGTAATTAAATATGTTATTATTACAAGAGGAACTCTGATGACCAAATTAATTATTTTTTTTAGGATATTTTTAGGGCTAACTTCATCGGCAATCAGCAAAATGCCGCCGGGTTTCAAGATTCTTTCTACTTCATTTAAGGTATAAACTATTTCGTCATCGGATATCTCGGAAAAACAGAGACCGCTCATTACCGCATCATAGCTTTTAGATTCTTCGCTTTCGAGTTCACCGACACCCATTTCACTTAACTGAATATTTTGGGCAAGATTAGCGGCGGCAACACGCTTTTGAGCAATTTCCAGCATTTGAGAATTGTCGTCAATTCCTTTAACCTTAGCCCCAATTTGTGCTGCTTTTAACGTTAATGCTCCTGTTCCACAGCCAATGTCAAGAACCTTCTGTCCTTTTTTTATGTGAGAAATTAAATCATCATAATATTTATTTAATCTTCCAAATGTAAGAATTTGGATACCTTTGTCGTATCTGTTTGGAGCAGATTCAAGTATTTTCATTAGAACATAAGTGCTCATTTAGATTTTCTTTCGTTAAAGTTTTTTCAAAAGTATTAATTCATTCAACAAAAGATGTTTAAAAACATAACAACTTCATCATATTAATACAACTGAGTCAAAACAAAAATAATAATTTGCAGCAATTCAGAGAAAAAAATACATTAAAAAAAATAAGGAATTATAGAAAAATAAAAAACGAACAATATCGTCAGATGCTAATGGTATTCATAAAGAATAATATCAAATTCAAATATGTGCCGAATGGTGTTTGGTATGCATCCAATGAGAATATGGTGTGTGTTAAAGCATAGTTAGAGAATTTGAGTATAAAAATAAAAGTAAATCAGAGCGCTTTTAGGTCAAAAATATATGTTTCAACTATTCGTGCTGCTTTCTATGAACTCTAATTGTATATTATTCTCAACAATATATTTGTTTTTCCCCACTAAGTATTGAAATTAAATGTAAATTTGTATGGTTGAATTGTTATTGAATTTATTTGTTTTCTAATTTATCTTTGCTCGTTATAAAATAAAGGAAAGATGAAGAAGTTATCTTTATTAATATTAATAATTTCGCTATTTACTTTTGCCGGGTGCAGCGAAAGTCAGCATTATCGTGACCAAGTACCCGTAAAATTAAAATTGAAGAAAACAAATAATATTACGTTAAATAATATCGATGGAAAAGAAAATGCCTTACATGTAGCTATTTCTGCGATGATTTCTCCTAAAGAAACATTCTCACAATATCAAAATCTTCTAAGTTATATAAGCAAAAAATTAGGTAGGCCCATCGAATTAAAACAAAGAAAAACGTATGAAGAAATAAACGATTTATTAAAAAGTAATGAGTTGGATTTTGCATTTATCTGTTCGGGGGCTTATGTAAGAGCAAAAAAGGAATTCCCGATAAAATTATTAGCTATTCCTGTAGTAAACGGGAAATCTTATTATCAAGCATTTATTATTGTTAATAAAAATAGTCCCATAAAAAAGTTCAGTGAATTACGAAATAAATCATTTGCCTTTACAGATCCGTTATCGAACACGGGATATAATTATGTACTTACTTTGTTAAAAAAGATGGGGGAAACGCCTGATAAGTTTTTCTCAAAAATAATTTTTACTTATGCTCACGATTATTCTATTCAAGCGGTGGCTCGGGGAATTGTGGATGGTGCATCTGTAGATGATTTAATTTTTAACTATTTAAAAAAATTCTACCCTAAAAGAGTTGCTCAAGTAAAAATAATTAAAAAATCAAAGCCGTTCGGAATACCGCCTTTTGTTTATACGCCAAATGCAAATAAACAACTAATCGCAAAGATTAAACAAATTCTGCTTAATATGAACAAATCAAAAGAAGGCAAAAAAATTCTTTCATCATTAATGATTGATAAATTTATTGAACCTGATATTCATCTTTACGATTCAATTAAAATTAATAATTGATGAAAAAAAGAACTCTACAAATTAACATCCCGTTATTTTGGAAA
>CAJXGP010000375.1 GCA_913053915.1 uncultured Ignavibacteriales bacterium
TGCGGCAACGCCCAAATTCCCTACGCTATCCCTACGGCAACTTCGCATGAGTTGCGCATTATTCGGAAATAGCTCCAAGTTTTCGCTACATCCGATAACAAAGTATATGCGGTTACGATAAAAAATAATAAAAAATAAACTTATGGATTATTTACAAACAATTTCTTTCGCCGGTGTCATAGGTTTTTTAACTTTAGTCATCGGTATTCTAGTAAAAGTAATAGGCCTGCCTGACCAAATGAAAAAGAATTATAAACGTAAATCAACCGAAGGACTTTCTACTTGGTTTATGATATTGTCCCTTATTGCATATTTACTTTGGACAATTCATGGGATATTACAAAAAGATATGGTTCTAGTGTTGGGACAGGGTCTTGGCATAATAACTGTTGGAATAATTCTTTATCAAATTTACATATACAGGAATAAAGAATAGTTTATTTTTTATCTCCACCCAAATTTTGAAAATAATTATTAAATTTAATAAGGTATTTTCAAAACTTCGCATATACTAAATGTTAGGCGAAATAATGATATTTTACTCATATAGATAATTAGGGTCTGCTGATTTAAACAGCAATTTTTTAGCTAAGGTTAGTTGATGAATGTGGGCTTAAAATGTGCAAAATGCACGGAAATGTGCTAAAATAAGAGTAGAAACATGCAAAATGTTTTGTTTAATAAACTAAATTCTACACTTATGCATAAAGTAAACCCATCATCACTATCCAGCCGATCATTATTCGGCTATTCATTAGAAGATTTAATTCCGGAAGACCATCCTAAGAAAGTTATTTTAGATAAACTTCCTTGGGACGAGCTTACGGCTATCGCCCGCAGGGCGTATAAATCCGATTATTGGAAAGACAAGCCAAATGCCCGCATTATGATCGGATTGTTTGTCTATCAGGCTATTTCCGGAGACAAAACATTTCGGGAAGTTGCCGACGAATTTAATTTGAATGTTCTCTGCGCTTACGCTTGCGGTTTTAAGGAAATTGAACGCCGCTCAATAGATAATTCCACTTTGGTAAAGTTTGAAGAAAATCTGGGCGAGGAAAACATTTTGGCTATTAAGGATATTATCGAGAAAATGGCGGTTAATAATCAACCCCCTAATTCCAAGGGCAGGCATTCGGGCGATACTACCGTATTTGAATCAAATATCACTTTTCCCACGGATACTAAAATAATGGAATCAGTCAGATTATTTTTAGTGAACAATATTATCAAAGAATATCAGGAGCGGGCGGGGCAGAAGCATCGGACATATACGCGCGCAGCAAGAAAAGAATATTTGGACTTTGCCAAGAAAAGGATAACGAATAAAAATCAAGTCAGGAAAATTATGAAAAAACAATTGCAGTTTCTTCGCCGCAATATTGCTCAAGCGGAAGCGGTAGTAGCCGGATTGGAAAAGAATATGGACGGCATAGAAATGGAATTTTTCGGTAAGATGGGCAAAAAAACATTCAAAAAATTAAAAACAAAATTGGAAACCGCTAAACAAATTTACTCTCAGCAATTAGATCACTACAATGGTAAAGAAATAACAGAAAGGATTGTCAGTTTTCATCGCCCGGCTATTAGGCCGATATTCAGAGGCAAAGCTCAGAAAAAAACTGAATTCGGGGTAAAATCATTTATGTCGGTAATGGGCGGCGCGTTAATATTATGCAAGACATCATACGATAATTTCTACGACGGAAAGGGGTTTAAGGAATCTATAGCAAAAATGAAAAACAAAAAGTACTCGGTAAAGGAGGCAATAGGAGACAAGGGCAACGGCGGAATGTGTTCATTTCTCAAAGACAGCAATATCATAGACGGCATAGAAAAAAGAGGCAAGCGGAAAAAGGATCCGCCCATACCGAAGAAAAGGTTTGCCAGGGCCAGGAATAGAATGGAAGGAGCGATCGGAACCATTAAGAATGTATTCATTAAAAACGGGCTGAGAGCCAAAACAGATAACGGAGATTTAAGGAAGATAGCAAAGGCGGCAATCGGATTTAATCTAAACTACGCTTTGTAGGATTTAAACGAAAATCAGCAAGGCAGGTTTTAAGGAGCGAACAAGCGGCGAAAATCATCAATTTTAGACACCTTGACTTTGAAAATCATCAGAAATGGTTTTCAAAGTGAATATGGCTAAAAATTAAATGGCTTTTGGTTTGGAAAATCAGCAGCCCCTAAGTAAACAAGAAAACACAAAAACAATAAAATAATTTTTTTAAAAATAAACTACAAGCTAATTAAAATATGGTTAGAATCAATAAACTAAAACACGACGAAACATTAAACAGAAAAAAAGTAAGAGTGATAAATATTATTTCGGTATTGATTGGATTTTCCGCCGCGATTGTCGCTTATATTATTTCTTCTTATTTCAAAGAAGTTACGGGGACTGACAATGTCAGTATTTTTTACGCGGCCGCCTATGTAATTTCCCTTATCGCTTTATTGAATTTACATAAAATAATAAGAAGATTTGGAAAATCAAAAGTGTTTTTGGCGTCAATATTGTTTTCAGTTTTTTCATCGTTAATGGTGTTTTTTCTTCCCGTGTCAGGTTTCGGCGCGCTGTTTATAGTTTTAAATATTATTTTATATAATTTAGTGATAGTGGGAAAAGATATTATTTTGGAGTCATATTCGGTGGATAGGATGTCAGGGCAGATACGGGGGGTAAACTTAACCCTGATGAATGTCGGGTTTATAACCGGTCCGTTTATCGCTACGCTAATTTTGGATAAATTCGGTTTTCAGGGGGTGTTTTTGCTTCAATTCGCGGTTATGTCCATAATATTTTTTATATCGTTTTTTAACCTTGAGAAGGTCAACCACAAATTTAAGCCGGTAGTTACGGTTGAGGCGCTGGTAAAGAAAATTATAAAAAGAAAAAATGTTATGCGGATTTATTACATTTCATTCTTATTGGAATTTTTTTATTTCATCGCCGTCGTTTATATCCCGATATATCTTAGAAATTTAGGCATGGATTGGAGCGAGATAGGCATTATTTTTAGTTTTATGCTATTGCCTTTTATACTCTTGCAATATCCGGCCGGTAAAATCGCCGATAAAAAATTGGGAGAAAAAGAGCTTATAATTTTCGCGATTTTAATAATGAGCGCTTCAATTTTCAGCATATTCTTCATAGATTCCGTAAGTATTTATGTTTGGGGCGGTATTTTGTTTCTAACCAGGATAGGAGCGGCGTTAATTGAAATTTTGCGCGATTCTTATTTTTACAAAAGAATAGACGGAACCGATGTTGATGTGATTGGTTTTTTTCGGACATCCCGCCCGGTTGGTTTTTTAGCCGCTTCAATAATTTCCGCGGTTTCGCTTATGTTTTTGCCGTTAAATTATATTTTTATAATACTATCCATAGTAATATTTACCGGCCTGTACCCGGCGCTTAAATTATCCGATAATTTAAGCGAAGAAGAAGCGCGGGAGCTGAAGAAATAATTTTCCG
>CAJXGP010000376.1 GCA_913053915.1 uncultured Ignavibacteriales bacterium
TAAAAGAAAAGCAATATAATAAAATAAATTTAAATTATTGGATAACAGAAATATTGGGATGGACTTCTTTTATTTTATTTTTTATGACAATTTGGATAAATGGATATAGATGGAAATTATTTTTATCAAGTCTTTTTTTATTTATATTAGCAATATTAAATTATGCAGGTAATAAAAATGGGACATAATACAAATTGTAAATCTTTACAAAATAAATATAAATGTTCAAATTGTTCAAAGGGATATATGATGGAATATGCAAAAAATAATCATCAAAAAATATGTATAGAAAGAGATAAAGCAATAAATAAAAATAAAAAACAATATAAATTTTAGAATGAAAACATTAAAAGAAAAAAATATCTTATTTATTAGTGATAATTTTAGAGATAGTCAATATAATTATTTTAATTCATTAAAGGAATTAGTAGAAGAAAATGGAAAATATAAAATATTTTTAGCAAATAGATTTAGTAGAATAAATAATAAAATAATGTTTGATGCAGTATTTATAGATTATGGATTTATAGATAATTGTTTTAATACTTTTCAATATTGTTTAAATAAAATTGAAATGTTTTATAAAAATAATATCATTATAGTTTGGTGTGGAGGACTTCCAAAAAAATATAATGATGACGCAAAACAATTATTTCCAAAATTAAAATATCTTCATAATTTAATATCTTGTAGAAGTTCCTATGATGAAGTTATTTTTACATTAGATAAAATATTTAAAAAAGGAGATTTAGAATGACATTAAAAATGATAAAGGTTAGATATAGATTAAATACTCTTAATGGAATCAAGTTTTATGTTCTGAATTTAAATCAAATAGAGCAAGGATTCCTTAAATCATTACTTAAACGAGATTCATACTATAATCAAAGTCAAATATTAGATGTAGATTTATATATTGGTTCAAAAGATAAAAATGGAAAAGAAATTTATGAAAGAGATATTATTAAACATAAAGATAAATTTGGAAATGGTATGGGGATAGTTGAATTTAATTTTCCTTCTTTTAGATTGAAAGATAAAAATGGATTTTGTGATGATTGGAATTGGGAAAAGGAGTTTGAAGTAATTGGAAATATTTATGAAAATAAAGATTTAACAGGAGATTTAAAATGAAAACATTAAAAGAAAAACTTGAAGAAATTTTAAAAAAATCAATGAATAAAAGAAAAAAATGGGAACATCAATTAATAATTTTAATGAAATATAATGGACAATCAAGGGATTATTTTTTATCTATGGAAAAATTCAAACAAAAAAGGAGATTCAGAATGACCTTAAAAGAAAAAGAGTTATTATTAGAAATAGGAAAATATTTAAAAAATAAAGGTTGGAAACCAATTATTATTTCTTTTAAAGGAATTATTAAAAGAGAATTAAAATATAATTATTCATTAATTATTGATTTTACTGGAAAAAAGTTAAAACAAAAAGGAGATTTAGAATGAAAACGATAATTAAAAAAAGAAGAAATAAAGCAATAAATATAAGTATAATATCCTTAAAAGTAGATAATAACATATTGCGTTATTATGATATTAAACTCAATAGAGGGATTTGCTCATAAGCGATAAAATGGAATATCACAAGAAATACAAAACAATCCTTGCAGACCCACCTTGGAAGTATGGTAAAGGTTGGGGATATGGAGCAGGAGAATATTATGATTTAATGAGTCTGGAAGATATTAAAAATCTTCCAGTCAATAACCTCGCAGACGAAAATGCACATCTTTATTTATGGTGTCCAAATGGAATGATTCCTCAAGGATTAGAAGTTATGAAATCTTGGGGTTTTAAATTCAAGACGATTTTAACTTGGGTTAAAAATCGTTCAATATTTGGATATTATTTTAAAGGACAAAGTGAGCAAATATTGTTTGGAGTTCAAGGAACACTCAAACCCCAAGATAGAAAACAAGTTACAATAATTAAAGGAATTGTGAGGAATCATTCAAAAAAACCAGATGAGCAATATGAGGTTATTGAAAAAGTATCTCCTGCTCCAAGAATAGAACTCTTTGCCAGACAAAAAAGAAAAGGGTGGGACTGCTTCGGAAATGAAGTAGAAAGTGATGTTCAACTAATCACAAATCCCTCTACTTCGCCTAACGGTGATTTTGTACTTCGTAAAAAAGAGTTTAATAAAGGTTATGAAGTAAATTAAAAAAGCCCACCAATAATAAAATGAAACCAATAACACAACAAAGTAGAATAAATGCAAGAAAGAATATTCAAGTATTAGAGGAAGATATGGAAAGAAAGCAGTTATTTATTAGAAAAGAAAACAAAGAGATGTTTCAAAAAGAAGAATTATTTTTTTCACAGCAAGTTGGAAAATACTTTAAATCAAAAAGTGGAAATAGATTCTTTAAAATTTTATATTATGAAAGAGAACTTCCATATTGGGAATGTGGAGGTTTTAATGTTAACTATTTTGATTTAAAAGATAGAATAGAACATAAGAAGAAATCTACAACATGTTATAATGTTTTTTCAAATGATTTTGAAGCACAAGAAATAACTGAAGATGAATATTATTCTGCTTTGAAAGACAATCAAATTAAAAAATGAAACCAATTAAACACACAAAATTAGAATTACTCAAAGAGAAATTTAAAATTGCAACAATGATAAGAGATGATGAAAGGGCAAAGAAATTTCTTAAAGAGATAAGGGAGATTGAAAATGAAAACTGAAACTAAATTAACACAACAAAAAGAAGAATTAGAATTTGCTAAAACAAATTTAGAAGATTATGATTGTTCATTAACTGAAGAAATAAAGGATAAAAATTATTCATTTTGTTTATCACACTTTCAAACTTGTTTAAGATATTTAGTTTTTATTGAAAGACAAGAGAAATATTTAGTTAATTTAGTTAAAGAAGGGATAATAGGAAACCATTTTTTAAGAAATATAAAGCTAATTCAAAGTAAAATAGAAGATTTAAAAAAGACAGCATCTATTTTTAAAGAAAATTTTAGATCTATACAAGGTGCAAAAAATATTACAATGACAAGCAGTGAAAGTCCTGGACAATTTATTTTTAAATTTAATAAAAACGTATCGAATAACGTTGTTGCTAATTATTGACGGCGCATACGAACTGGCGACTGGTTTTGTTAAGGGAGATAATGATGAAAAATCGCATTGGATGGTGAGGAGATATATTGTTCAATTAGTTATCGTGGTTTGCCTAACCATTGAGTATCAAACAAGACATTAAACTCTGGAGAGCAAAGGACATGCCTACATTTTCAATACACGCGTCGGCCACTACAAAAGCAGTCATTGGGACAAATGGGGCTCATCCCATCTTAAAGACGAAGAAGCAGGCTATACGCAGCGGTATATTGACTCACCGTTGGAAACTTGTTCTCTTCGGTTTTTTATTACTGTTCGTCAGCGAGTCTGTCCTTGCACTTGATTATTGGTTTGCCTACCGAAACTACTATTCT
>CAJXGP010000377.1 GCA_913053915.1 uncultured Ignavibacteriales bacterium
TAATGCGTTATTCCCAGGTTCAGCAACAGGACCAGTTAAGGGCATAATTACACCAATTTTAATTACATTTTCTTCTTTCTTTCCACAACTTACAAGTAAAAGAAATATTAAACTGAACAGCAAATAATTTTTAAATTTCATTTTAACTCCTTTCATTTATCATGCTTTTAAATTAGTAACTTATCCCACGTTCTCCTATCAAGCAGCCTTCCGGTTTTCTTTTTATTTTTACCGCCCCATTGTTTAGGCTTGCCATCCCTTTGGGGAAAGAAAAACGGAACTTCTGCTTCTATACATTGGTCTTTTCCTACTAAAAGTCGGAATCGTTCCGAAATATCCAATACCCATTCCTCCTTCATTGGTCTTGCTTTTGGTCCGGATTCACCGCCAACGATTACCCACTTAATTTTATCCAATTTCAATTTTCTTACAGGACCTATTAATGGTTCAATAGATAAAAATTTTATATAAGCATTAGTATTCTTTAAATCATCAATGCGGTATGTATAATCCTGGTTTTCAATACTAACTCCCATCCAGATATTTTTGGTCCAAATTAACTTTTTATTTAGTTCTTTCAACCTATCGGATCTTTTAGTTAATACCTGGTAAGTATGCCATGGTGTTTTATTCATAACATCAAAGACTTTTTGTATAAATTCGAACGGAACATTTTTATGGAACAAGTCACTCATAGAGTTAACAAAAATAATTTGTGGCTTTTTCCAAGTTAAAGGGAGCTCTAAAACGTGTTCGTGAAGTGATAACTTAAATCCATCAGCATAGTTTGGTGAACCCATTGTTTTTAATCGTTTTGCCATCCGTTCTGCATAACAGTTTTTACAACCGGGGCTTATCTTATTACATCCGGTAATAGGATTCCAAGTTGATTCTGTCCATTCTATTGATGTTTTGGTTGCCATGATCTTTAATCAAAAAATGTTGGATTAGTGTTTCTTTTTTTTACTTTTTTCCAGAAATCATATCCCTTTGGATGTCTCGAATAAAATGCAAGATAATATAAAGGTAAATTCTTTTCATCTGAGCGAATTGAAATAAAATTATTTATCGCTTCATGTCTATAACCAAGCTTAACCATCTGGTTTGTAAATTCGTCTGCCAGAAATTTAACTAAATTTTGTCCTTTTTGCTCAGCAACCTTCCATCTTTTCCGCCAGTTCTTTAATCCTAAAAAATCATCTATTCTACTGTTGTTATCTTTAATGTAGAGATTGATATTTCTTTTACCATCCATTCCGAATGCAAGTAAAACTAAGAAATCGACAAATCTTTTACTTAATTTCTCGAATGTACTGAATTTTATTTTGAGTGAGAAAGGATCAACAAAACAAAAGGTTAATATTCTATTACTTTTAGAAGGCTGAGGAATATATCTAAAAATTTCATCAATTCTTTCATTACAGTCACCGACTACATAACTTACATTAGTTTCTGTAAATTCATTCTCTACTCTTGTCTTTAGAGCATCAATAAACTCTTCTTCTTTATCACAAAAGATATATTTATCATACGGATCGGGGACCTTAAGTGATAGAAGTGGGGAACCGTAAAGTATTTTATTAGTCTTTTTTAATTTTGATTTTCCTTTGAAAGGAGAAAGCTTTTTAAATAGTTAAATAAAATGATATTTTATTATTCTCTCTTCCGAGTAATCTAAATAAGAACGGAGAAATAAATTTTCCAAAAGAAAAAATGAAACGTTCATGATTGAAAGCAGACACACAGGGGAATGAATGTGTAGTATTGAGGATAATATTCCTGCGATAAAAAGTATTGAACAAGGTTGAACTTTATTATGAACAATGACATAATTGGAAATATAGACTTATGAAAGTTTTAGGATTGAATACACATCATAGTTTATTCCAAAATTTCGTTGGAAAGTACAAAGTTGCAGAGATGCAATAATTTGTTTAGTTGCTGAAATTAACAATTGTATCTTTAAACACTGAGAAGTATATTAACGCTAGTCTAATTATAATTAACCCAAAAGATATGTGAGGAAGAATTGTTTTTAGGAAAAGTTATCGGCACTGTTTGGTCTACAAAAAAGGATGAAAATCTGGTAGGAGCAAAATTTTTAATAGTAAGACAACTTGATCTTGAGCTTAAGGACAAAGATAATTTCGTGGTAGCAGTTGATAGTGTTGGAGCTGGAGAAGGAGAAGTTGTTTTAGTTGCTACCGGAAGTTCATCGAGACAAACAGAGTTTACAAAAAATAAACCGGTTGACGCAGTGATAATGGCTATTGTCGATAAACTTGATATTACTCTGAAAAATATATTAGAAAAACCTGAAGAAAGACTTTAATTTTTTTATTTTAAAGTTTATACAATTTTTAATAATATCGGTTTGTTTATAAAGTATTGCGAGATAAATTAAATAAGGAAGGGAAAATTTTTAGTTCCCGGTTAAAATTTATTAAATTTCATTTTTATTCTTTTTGTAAATATTGTGAGGCATAAAGTTTGTTTCTCGGTAAAGTAATTGGAAATGTTTGGGCAACAAAGAAGTATAAAACTCTGCATAGTTTTAAAATGTTATTTGTCCAACCAATAAATGCCGAGTTAAAAGAGAACGGTGAGCCTATAGTTGCAGTAGATACCGTTGGAGCAGGAGCCGGTGAAATAATATTTTATATAACTGCTTCTGAGGCGGTAATTCCGTTACCTGTGGATATGGCTCCCGTTGATGCATCGATTGTCGGAATTGTTGATTCGATCAATTTGGACAAATAATATTAAAGAGGTGAATCAGTGAGAATTATCAAGCAATACACTTTTCGCGAAAGCCAATCTCTCGATAAGTATTTACAAGAAATAGGTAAAGTCGATCTGCTTACTTCTGAAGAAGAAATAGAACTTGCAAATAAAATCAAAAAAGGGGATCAACTTGCTTTAGAAAAATTGACTAAAGCCAATTTGCGATTTGTGGTCAGCGTTGCAAAACAATATCAAAATCAAGGACTCGCACTTGGTGATTTAATCAATGAAGGTAATCTAGGGCTAATAAAAGCTGCAAAACGATTTGATGAGACTAGAGGTTTTAAATTTATCTCCTATGCGGTTTGGTGGATCAGACAATCGATTCTGCAAGCCATTGCCGAACAATCCAGGATTGTGCGTTTGCCTCTTAATAGAGTAGGTGCATTAAATAAAATTGGTAAAGCATACAGCAATCTCGAACAGGAATTTGAAAGAGAACCCAGCACAACGGAACTAGCTCAGAAACTGGAGATGGATATATCAGAAATTCATGATGCTCTTAGAGTTTCCAGACGACATGTATCTGTTGATGCTCCATTCACCCATGGTGATGATAACCGTCTTATCGATGTTATTGAAAATGAACAGCAGCCGAATCCTGATTATGAGTTGATGAGTGAGTCTTTAAAAACTGAAATTGAAAGAATCCTTTCATATTTAAGTGCCAGAGAAGCGGAAGTTA
>CAJXGP010000378.1 GCA_913053915.1 uncultured Ignavibacteriales bacterium
TGCTACCGAGTGTTCGGTGGCAACAATGAATATTATTTTTTCTAACATAATACAAATCAAACCAAACCTTTTTTACGGCGCAATCCGTTATTACAATAAAATTTAATAATTAATGCATAAACCAGTTTTTTTAATTAAATTAAAACGAAATTTATAATAATTGATTATGTTAAAAATAAGATTACTTATTATTTTATTGTTATTTCAGTTCTCTATTTCCTTTGCACAGGGAACTGTATATTTAAAGCCTCAACAAATTTACCCTAACGATCTTAATCTCATAAACATCACTTGGAATGAAGATAGCGGTTTGCCGACACAAAATATTTTTGATATCCAAAAAACAAAAGAAGGTTTTATCTGGCTTGCAACCGATGAAGGACTGATACGATTTGACGGTACAAATTTCAAGGTATTTAACAGGGAAAACGTACCTCTTTTTACAAGAAAATTTGTAACACATCTTTTTGTTGATAATGAAAATAACATCTGGTTAAGCGACGGAATATTGGGTTTATTCAAGTTTTCAAATAAAAAATTCAGTAAAGTCATCTTTAATAATTTCAAAAAAGATTTTAGAGATATATCGGGTATAAAAAAAATAAATGATAAACTTTATATAAGTAGCCGGAGTATGGGATTGCTTATAATTAACGGTAACAAATACACATTGATAGATACGTCGTATGGCTTAAAATCAGACAGGGTTAATAGATTTTATATTTCAGGTGATAGTGTTTTTATATCTGTTCTCGGTGACGGAATATATTTATTATATAAAAATAAATTAATAAAACCTGAATTTAATAAATACCTTTCGAGCAGATTTATAAATGTAATTAAAAAAGACAGCCGGGAAAATTTTTGGTTCGGCTCTAATAAAGGACTTGATTTAATTAAAAAGAATAAACCTGATTACGTCTATAAATTTAAATATCTAAAAAACTCTTATGTTACTTCTATTGAGGAAGATTACGATTCAAATATTTGGATAGGTACAAAACGAAAAGGATTGATGGTTATTCATAATAATAAATTATATCAATTTCATAAGCAGAGTAAAATTCCGGAGAATCATATTACCGGTATTTTTATTACCAATAATGAAATATGGTTTGCAACAAAATTAGGCGGTTTACATCTTCTGAATAAATCAATGTTATCGGTTATTACTAAAAATGACGGCTTACCGTCAAATTATGTACAAAGTATTTATCGAACAAAAGATAATAGAATTTTATGCGGAACCGATAACGGAATTATAGAAATTGACAAAAATGGAAAAGTAATTAAAACCCTAATAAAAGGTATTAGTGTAATGTTTCTATCCGAAGATTCTAAAGGTAATCTTTTTGCAGCTACCAAGGATGACGGCGTATATATTCTAAGAAATGGAAAAGTAAAACATTTAAAAGGGAAAGACGAACTAGGCGTTAATTATATCAGATCGGTTTTAAAATATAAAGATAAAATGTTAATAGGTACTGACGGTAATGGATTATTAATTTACAAAGACGGAGCCATTATTAATAAAATAAGTGTGGAAAAAGGCTTAAGTTCAAGATTTATTTCGTCTCTAAATAAAACAAAAACCGGCAAGATTTTAACCGGTACCTACGGGGGTGGACTGAATATTTTAGACAGCAGTTATTCAATAAAAATTATTTCAAAAAATAACGGGCTATTGGAAGACCTCATTACTTCGGTCCAAGAAGATGAAAAAGGTGTGATTTGGGTAACTACCAACGGCGGTGGAGTAAGCAGAATAGAAAATGATAATATTATAAACATAACCGAAAAAGACGGTTTGTATAAAAACAGTATTTATGCAGGAGTAATTGATAAACAAAAAAGATTTTGGTTTACAACAGAGAAAGGTGTCTTTTATGTTAAAAAAGATGAGCTGGATTCTTTTGCAGAGGGAAAAATAAATAAAATAAAAACATTCATTTACAGAAAAAACGACGGGATGCTAAGCGAAAAAAGTATGTCGGGAACAAGCCAGGGAATTATGGTATCGGAAGAAGGAAATGTTTTTGTTGCTACATTTAAAGGTTTGGTAATTATAGACCCCAAAAAAGAAACAAAACCAAAACATGATATTTTTGTTTATATCGATGAAATTAAAGCAAACGATAGTTTGATAAATTATGAAAAAAATATAGTGCTGGAACCAAATATTGATAAACTGGAATTAAATTTTTCCGCTGTGGATTACCGGAATCCAAACGGCATTATTTATAAATATCAAATGGTGGGATTAAATAATCGGTGGGTTACAAGAAAATCCAAAGGAAGTGTTGCTTATTTCGATTTACCTCCGGGTAAATATACATTTAAAGTGACTGCAAAAACAGATAGATATGATTGGAGCAAAAAAGAAGCTTCTCTAAACATCATTAAATTACCTTACTTTTGGCAGACATATATATTTAACATTAGTATTTCTATTGCACTGATTCTGCTTTTAATTTTCTCAATAAAATATTTATCTACAAGAAAATTGAAAAATAGATTACTCAAACTTGAAGCCGAACACGCTTTAGAGAGAGAAAGAATGCGAATATCAAAAGATATGCACGATGATTTGGGTTCTATATTGACAAAAATAAATCTACTGAGCGAAATAGCAAAAAGAGATAAGGGCGACTCGAATAAACTTGATTTGAATTTGGAAAAAATAAGCTCAGCCGGCAGAGAAGTGGCAGAAACTATGGATGAAATTGTTTGGGCGGTAAATCCACGAAATGACAACTTAGAAGATATGCTCGGTTATATTGCTGAAAATGCAGAAGAATATTTCGCACTTACAAATATTAATTTTAAAATAAAAATCCCTGAAGAAATTCCCGAGCATAAAATTAAAACAGAAGTAAGACATAATTTATTTATGACTATAAAAGAATCATTTAATAACATAATTAAACATTCTAGTGCTGAAAATGTAGAAATGGAAATAAACATTTATTCACACAGCGTTACTATAAAAATAAAAGACAACGGAAAGGGTATAGATTTTAATAAAATAGGTAAATACAGTAACGGAATAAAAAATATGAAAAACAGGATGGATGAAGAAGGCAACATACCTATTTACTCCCGTGAAATCAGTATGTTTGATAAGGCCATGGACACGTTGGAGGAAAGACTTATTAAGAAAGGTATAGTGGTGAAGAGAGGGAAAAGACACACTATAATTGAAGATTAACCGATTGACCTTGACACCACACCATACGCCGTGGTATAATTTTATATAACGCAATAAGAGAGGAGAAGACCATGTTAAAACCCACCAAAAGAAACGTTCTTCATGTAGCCAATGAAGTCTGGGACGTGGATGAAGATACCGAGTTTGATTTTGCCGAAATTAAGGTAATTGCCATTAAACTCGAACTCGAACCTGATGAAGAAACCCTTACTAAAATTAAGGCGATCCTTGAAAAAGAAGGGTTCGAATGCGGAGACCTC
>CAJXGP010000379.1 GCA_913053915.1 uncultured Ignavibacteriales bacterium
TTAAAGTCAAACTTTTCTGCCATTTCAACTAACTCTAAAGGTTGACGAACAACCATACGAGCCGTTTCACGACCAAAGTACTCAGAAATATCACGTTTGTTAATTGTGATTGCACCGTTACCAGCTTTCATAAACACACGAGCAGTAGAGCTCTTGCGACGACCAGTACCGTAATATTGATTATCAGCCATTGCTTAAAGCTCCAAAAGTTGAGGTTGTTGTGCAGCATGCTGATGTTTAGCACCTGCGTAAACTTTTAATTTACGATACATCGTCCGTCCCAGAGGGGTTTTGGGTAACATACCTTTTACGGCAAGTTCAATGACCCGTTGAGGCGCACGTTCAATCATATCGGTAAGAAGCTTATTAACGAATGAAATAAGCATTAATCTTTCCGAAGAGTTTAAAATATCGATCCGTTCAAGTATGTATTTAATACGATCGGGTCCCAAAAGGTGCTTGGGAATGGTGTCGATAAATTTATTAAAAATTAATTTTACTTCGGAAACATTCAATGTTTTTCCCTGCGTTGTTTTAGTTAAAATTATTTTAAGTTGAAGATAACCAAATAATATTTAAAATTTTTTATACTGATCAAAGTTGATAAGTTGGAAATAAAATATTCAAGCCGTTAATTTATTCCTTCCATATTACGAGTCTACTCTAAAAAATACCGATGTGTCATTTTAAACACCGTGAAGAATCTTTAATCCATATCATCATTCCGACCTTCGACTTTATTGAATTACCGGTAAATGACTGTTTAAAAATTATTATTCTTCAGCGGTTAATGCAAGGACTTCTTCGATAGAAGTTAAACCGAGCTTAACTTTTTCGAGTCCTGCTTCTCTCAAACTAAAGCTGCCGTCTTTCCTTGCTTGTGTCCGTATTCCTTCGTCGTTGACTTCATTACCCGATCTGACTATAATTTTTCTAATTTCTTTCGTAAAATAAAGGGCTTCGTGAATAGCCAATCTACCGTTATAACCTGAACCATTGCATTTATCACATCCTTTTGCTTTATACACCTCATAATTTCTCCATTCTGCAATATTCAGACCTGCTGCTTTCATAATCCCTTCATCAAAATTGCCGACTCTTTTTTTACAATTTGTGCATAACCTTCTTACAAGCCGTTGTGCAACTATCAAATTGATGGCATACGCTATTAAAAACGGTTCAATACCCATTTTATATAACCGGGCAATAACGCTTGGTGCATCGTTTGTGTGCAAAGTTGAAAATGTTAAATGACCTGTGTTAGCCAATTTAATAGCAACATCTGCTGTTTCACGGTCTCTCATCTCACCGACTAAAACGATATCGGGGTCATGGCGGAGAATAGACCTGATGGCTTGTTCAAAATTCATTTTAGGACCAATTTTTAGTTGCCTAGCGCCTTCGATGACATATTCTACCGGGTCCTCTACGGTTAAGACATTTACCGTTGGATCAATCACCTGATAAAGAGCTGCAACAAGTGTTGTGCTTTTGCCGCTTCCGGTTGGACCGGTAATTATAACCATTCCTTGAGGTTCATTGATTGCTTTGACAAAAGATTTTTTTGCGTAACCGATTAATCCCAATTTATCAATGTCTCTAATTACTTTTCTATCGTCTAGTATCCTTGCAACCACACTTTCAAATTTATTTCTAAGTTCGGTACCAACCATCGGTAAAATTGAAACTCTGAATCTGATAATGTGATTATCAATTTCTCTTTGGATATATCCATCTTGAGGGCGTTCTCTTTCAAACCGGTCCATACCCCTTGAACGATCTTTTATTACTGCAACAACAGCTTCGGGTAAAGTATTTTCTTGCACATGCCACAATTGTAAATTACCGTCAATGCGAAAATTTATTTCGGTTCGATTACCTGGTTTTGGAACAAAATGTATATCGCTGGCTCCTCTTCTTACTCCTTCTACCAAAGCACCTTCAACCAGATTAATTAATGCGCTTTTATTTATTTCCGCATTTAATTTCTCTTCTTCAGGCGAGCTTTCATCCCGTTCGATTTCCAACTCCGTTGTAGCTTCTTCTTCCAACATCTTAAGATATTTGTTTTCAGGAGGGAGAATCATTTGAATTAATTTTTCATAGTCCTTTTTTCTGATGTAAATAACTTCATATTTCTTAGCGTTTAACCCAAATGCTATTTTAGGAATATTTCTATCGGTTGGATCAATTGCCGCTATTATTAATTTATCTTTAATTCTTTCATCATACATAAAGGGAATTACTTTATGATCCAGCATTTGATCTTTTAGCTGAGGATTTGCGTCATTAATCATTTGTTTAATTGTATCCAAGCGCTTTGGAGGAATTTCTTCGGGCCGTATATCAAGTTCTCTGAACGCATATAAAATGGCAACCTCTTTGAAAATCGTATCATGTTCAAATCCAAAATCCTGGACAAGTATTTGTGCCAGATTTCTTTTAATTTTACTCTTATCATGAGCTTTTGCATCTAAGGCTTTTTCCAGCATAGCAGAATCGATTATTCCCTTTTTAAAGAGAAGATAACCTATTTTATCCGTCATTTCCAGATTAGTTTCAATCATCCTATATTTCTCTCTATAATTGTAGTGTTGTAACTTAATCCCGGTGGTTTAGGGTGAATTATTGCCGTTTCCGCCGATACTAAAGTAAGCAGTATCATAACGACCATAATAATCATTGCAATAAACAACTGAATAACTTCAATTAAATTTTTAAGTTTGTATACTGTTTCTCTTTCATAATAATTGGCCAACTGTAATGCAGTGTTTTGAATTGTGCCGGTTTCTTCGCCGGAATGAAAGCGGGAAATAGCGGTTTCCGTAAAAACACCGCTTGCCTCAAACGAATTGGTAATACCGGTGCCTTTTTTAAGCATTAAAGGTATTGCTACATATTTTATGCGATGCTCAAAATATTGATTACCCGTGGCTTCGGCGGCTATACGTATAGGTTCGATACTTTCGGCAGAACCGCTGTATAATGTATAAAAAACTCTACAAAAAATTTCTATTACGGTTTTATGTACTATAGAACCAAGCAATGGAATTTTTAGGATATATTTGTCAAAGAGGTATTTCCCTTTTTTAGTTTTAGTAAATTGCCAAAAAACAATTGGTGGTAAAACAACGACTATTGTAATTAAATAGCGATTATCTACCAAAAAATCACTCATTTTTAAGGTAAATGCCGTCATTGGCGGCAACGGAATTTTAAATTGCAAAAATAATTTTGCTGTTTCGGGAAAAATATAGGCAACATAAAATCCGTAAATAATGGTTTCAATCAGGCCCAATAAAAAACTACCGAAACTAAGCCACTGAAAGCCCGGTAAAAGTTTTGCCCATACAGGGTACATCTGCCAACTGTTAGGAACTATTAATCCGTATATAACGCACAAAACGTATGAGATAGAAAATAAGGCACTTAAAGAAAGTGCAACAGGCATAGTTTTTATAGGTTT
>CAJXGP010000380.1 GCA_913053915.1 uncultured Ignavibacteriales bacterium
TCCGAAAGATGACTATAAACAGTTCGATAATCCCCTTTATGCGTTATAATTACAATACTGCCGTAACCGGGTATCCAATTAATCGTTGAAACTATCCCTTCCGCCACAGCTTTTACGCCGGCATCGGGAGATGTTTTAATATCAATCCCATAATTTAAAGTAACGGTATTTAAATGAGTGTTTATGTTTTTACCAAATTTTTTGATTATTCTCCCTCTACTTACCGGCCAATTTAGTCTTCCTTTTAGCGCAGAAAAAGATGATAGATTACTCGTTGATAAATTAATATTATGGCTTGGTAAACTCTGCGTCGATTCTTCCTTGATCGGAACTTTGGTTTTCCGGCTTTTATGCAGTTCTTCATTCAATTTGGCCATTGCTAATCTTTCTTCTTCTTTTCTTCTTCTTTTTGCTTTAACTATTAATTCCGTAATCATATTTTTTATTGCAAATTCGGCTTTCCTCTTTGCTTCTATTTCTATTTTCAATTGTGATTTATCGTGCCTGATTGCCGCTATTATTCTTTTGCTTTCCAGTAATTTAAATTGAGCTTCTTTTTCTTCAGTTTGCTTTTGTATCGCTATCAAAGATTTTTCTTTTTTCTGTTTTTGTAACCGGCTTTTAGTAGTTAACAATTCATTTTCTTTATTTTTCAATTCCGATAAATTTTTTCTTCTATCTTCGGAAAATTTCTGTAAATATTTATATCGTAATATTGCTTGTTCCAACGATTGAGCATCAAATAAACTTTCCAGTTTGCTGATTTTTCCATATTTATAAATAGCAACAACATATTTTGAATAATTATCTTGTAAACTCTTTATATCATTTTTTAGTTGTTCAATTTTTTTCTTGTTGTAAGTGATTTGTATTTGTTTTTGCTTTTCTTCTTTATGAAGTTTATTTATCAGTTGATTCAATAAATAAGTTTGTTTGTTATAATTATTTAATACGACAAAAGATTTTTTTTCTTTTAGTGTTTTATATTTTAATTGATTTTGTAGTTCGCTGATCTGTGATTTTAATGAAGATAATTCTTTCCGCTTTTGATTAATCTTCTCCTTTTCTTGCGGGAAAAAGGCAGTGGTGGATATTATAAAAATTATTGTAAGTAAAATAATAATTTTTTTTACCATTTTATCACAGTCGCATCTTCCGGTAGTTTGAAACTAATATTTATACTTCCCCGGTTTACAACTATTTTTTTGTAATTAATTGAGATTGTTTGGTTCTCCGGTTTATTCTCCAAAAATATTTTATAGGGGATCGCAATATTATCGAGATAATCGAAATCCGAATATTTTCCTACCAAGTCAATCCGATCTTTGCTATCAATATATTGATAATCGGTTATTGCCAATGTTCTAATATCAACAAAGAGTTTTGTTGTTACATGAGTTACGGAATCAACATAAGTCAAAACGTATTTATCGTAGTCAACTGAATATTTTGTAGGTTGTTTATAAAGATGCTGTGTTAAATTAACTGCTCCTATAAAGGCATTTAACAGTTGATCAAAAGGCAAATCGATTCTGAAAATATTTTGTATGATATCATCACTCAATTTCCCTTCGTATGCAGTGTTGTGCAATACATCGTAAAAAATGAAGTCATTATTAGTAACCAAAGCTTCTGCAAGACTAATGCCGAACGGACCCATAATTGTAAAATAAATGGAATCGGGTTTTTGTAAAATAATTCTAAATTCTGCGCTATTATTCATTGAATTGGTTTTTACCAGCAAGGTACCCGTTCCTTCAAAGTTTCTTATTCTTCTTCTATTTATTTCAAGTCTATTTACTAGTCTTTCGGGAGATAATATTTCTACTTGCTCTGTTGGTTTTGAAGGGACACATCCATAAAAACTAAACATAGCAAGTCCCGCTATTCCTAAAAGAACGATTAATAATTTATTCAAATTTTACCTTTTTCAATTTTTAATTTCAATTTTTTATTAGTGGTATCCATTTTAAATGCTTTTTTCCACAAATTGAGAGCTTTTTCTTTTTGTCCAAGTTTATAATTTATATCACCGAGATGTTCCAACATTACTGAGTCGTGTCCGCCAATTTGTACTGCTTTTTGCACATATTCTTTTGCATTTTGATATTCTTTTAACCTATAATATATCCATCCGACAGTATCTAAATATGAAGAATTTTTCGGCTCAGCTTTTATGGCTTTTTTAGCCATGTTAAGAGCAGAGTCCAATTTAATACCTCTTTCCGATAAAGAATACGCATAATTATTAAGCACCAAAGCGTTTGTCGGATCAATAGATAACGCTTTTTGATAAACACTATCACATAGAGCCCATTTTGATTCACTGTCATAAATCAGACCCAAAGTACTAAGCAGGTTTATATTATTAGGCGATATTACAAGCGCTTTTTTAAGATATTTTATTGCCTCTTCATTTTCTTTTAATCGGCTTAAAGTATATCCATACGCAGATAAAGCTGTAATATCTTTAGGATTTACTTCAACCGCTCTTTTAAGATACTTCCTTGCATCTTTATTATTTCCCTTCTGAGCAAGAGAAAGTCCCAAAATTAAATTAACTCTGAAATCTTCAGGAAATGATTTAAATGCCCCTTTCAAGAGCTTTATGGCTGCATTATATTTATGATTATCAAAATACAATCCACCGAGTCTTACCCATGGTTCCACATTCCACTTGGCTAATTTTAAGGCAATCTTAAAATCCTTAACAGCTATGGAATCATTTTTTTGAGCAATAGCAATTGCACCGAGGTACATTTTGGTCTGCCAGGAAGAGGTATCTTTTTCGATTGTTTTAAAGAATTTATGCACTATTGGAAATAACGTACTGTCCTTAAGAGCTTGATTAAAATATGAAGCTCCAATTTGTAGTTTTGTTCTAAAAGAAACATTATTCTGCTTTATAATAAATGAGTATTCTTTGGCTGCTTTCTTCCATTTATCCTGTGCGATAAATATTTCGGCCTTCCTTTGATGAGCATCTAAATCATTTGGTAGAAATTCCAGGACATCATTAATAGCGAATAAAGCTTTTTTATACATTTTTGCTCGCCCATAATAATCAGCCTGTAATTTCTCCAATGAAGTATTACTCGGAGAAATTGTTAATAATTTATTGATCGTTCCCGCAGCTTCAGCATACTTTCCTAATTTTACATATAAATTAGTGACATGAATTAATACATTCCAATCGGGTCCTATTATTGAAGTGAGCCTATTATAAATGTTAATAGCTTCCATCGGCTTTGATAATTCATAAATTCTAGCAAGTATGTAATATGCGTTAATATCGGTTGAATCCAATTTTATTACGTTCTTCAAAACAACCGCTGCAGAATCCAATTCATGAGCGGAAGAATAAATATCCGCCAGTATACTAACAAAAGGATTGTCTTGATTTTTCTTTTTAATCTGGCGAGATAATAAAAATTTTGAAGTAGCCCTTGCGACAGA
>CAJXGP010000381.1 GCA_913053915.1 uncultured Ignavibacteriales bacterium
ATTGTTTTTCTTTCATAGGGTCAGGAGTTCTGAATCTTTTCTCTTCCGGTACTACGATATTTTTCCAAATGATTCTTTGAATTTTGAGAGAAAATGTTTTATGGTTTTGGTATCCGGCGAAACAATTCTTCTGAAAAATTTTTTATACTTTTTGTAGAAGTTTCTTTATCTTTTTGTTTTAAGAAAATAGGGTGTGGCATTTGTCACTTTATATTTTTCAGTAAAAACTAATATAAAACTCTATTTCCTTATTTTTTTATCTCTCCAAAATAACCCGGGGAATATTTTTACTTATCGTCCTAATCTATTATTTTTATTTCATTTAACTAGTCTCTGAATTGCTATTTGGGAGTAATTAAATCCGATGACTCAGCCGTTAAAAACAGGCAATTGTTTTTTCAAAGGCTTGATCGCCGTTAAGAGAGAGATCACACTTTTAGATTGCAGATTAACTAAATTTTTATAACTTTAAATACATTGTATATATAAATTTTCTTATACACTTTAAAAAATTCGGTTCTGAGACTTTTTATAGAAAACATTTGAGTGAAAAAAATAGTTTAAAAGTTTTATGAACATTTAACTCAAATACTGATTTGGTGTTATTAAGTATATAGTCTGATACTTTAATTCACCAATTAAACAACTATAATTATCACAAAATTTAAGGGAGTATATTATGGAAAGAATTTATAAGTTCTTTGTATTTGCTATTCTACTTTGCACTTCCGCGCTCTTCGCTCAGGAATATACAATTTCCGGGGTAGTAACTAGTGCTACTTCAAAAGAAAAATTAATTAGTGCAAATGTATTTTTACAAGGTACCGACTTGGGGGCAGCAACAAATGTGGACGGTAGATATAAAATTATTGCTCCAAAGGGTCGTTACACTATTACCGCTAGTTATATTGGTTTCAAAACCAAAAAAATGGAAATAAATCTTATCAACAACATGGAGTTAAATTTTTCATTAAAGAATCACATTTTTACTCTTTCGATAACCGTGATTGCAGACCGTGCTTTGAATCGTGAAACTCCTGTGGCTTTTTCAAATATAAGGGCAAAAAAATTGAAAATGAACTTAGGGTCCAGAGACTTACCTATGGTATTAAATTCTACCCCTAGTGTTTATGCCACAGAGCAGGGCGGCGGCGCTGGAGATGCACGTATAAATGTGCGCGGTTTCAATCAGCGTAATGTTGCCGTTATGATTAACGGTATACCGGTAAACGACATGGAAAACGGCTGGCTTTACTGGTCGGACTGGTCATCTATGGGCGATGTTACTTCCTCTATTCAGGTACAACGCGGTTTAAGCGCTGTTAATTTAGCTACTCCTTCAATTGGCGGTACGATTAACATTATTACCGATCCCAGTGCTTTAAAATTCGGAATAAAATTTAGACAAGAGTATGGAAGCGGCACTTTCTTAAAATCAACTTTAGTTGCCAATACAGGTTTAATTAACAATAAGTGGGCAGTTAGCTTAATGGGTGTCCGTAGTACAGGCAATGGTTTTATAGATAAAACTTGGCAAGAGGGCTGGTCATACTATTTAGCTTCAAGTTATAATATTGACAGTAAAAACAGATTAGAACTTGATGTAATCGGAGGTCCTCAGATGCACGGACAAAATTTGTACCGTCAGAATATTGCTGCATACAGCCATTCTTATGCAAAAAAATTAGGATATACTGCTTCAGAATTAGCTTATTTTAAACAATCTCCGGCCGGACGATTTTATAATGAAAACTGGAATACCGTAAATCCATCTTATAAAGGAAAACAATACTGGAATGGAAGTACACACACTCGTTATGCTTCCGGTTATATGGGCGAGAGAGTAAATTATTACAATAAGCCGGTTGTAAACCTTAACTGGTATTCACAATTAAGCGATCGTTTAAGTTGGTATAATATTGTTTATTACTCCGGAGGTTACGGTGGGGGCAGCGGTATGTATGGTTACCCGAAGTGGGATTATAGTAGCCAGCCTTCCAGGATAGTTAATTGGAATGCTACAATCGCCGAAAATGAAGCTTCCAGCACAGGTTCCGTAGGAATCTTGAGAAACAGTGTTAATACTCAATGGACACTTGGAGCTATATCTAAGGGATTTTACAAAGTATCGAACGAACTAAATACGTCATTTGGTTTAGATTGGAGACATGCTAAGATTAATCACTTCCGTGAAGTAAGGGATTTATTAGGTGGTTCGTACTTTATATTTAAAGGTAATCAATTCGATAGTCCCTCTCAATATCAGAAAGTGCTTGGCGATAAGATTGATTATTATAATACTAATACAGACGACTGGTTAGGATTTTACGGACAGGGTGAATATACAAAAGGTAAAGTGACAGCTTTTGGAATGTATGGCTGGTCTACTGTTAAATACAGCTATACCGATCATTTCAGAAAAAATACCAATGGGAATCAATATGTGATAAAATCCAAGCAAATTCCAGGTTTCCAAATCAAAGGCGGCGCAAGTTACCGTGTTTCTTATACTGTTGATATTTATGGAAATCTCGGTTATGTATCGAAAGTTCCGATATTCGATAACGTTATTGACGATGTTACCGGTGTATTATTGAAAAACCGTAAAAATGAGAAATTTACTTCTGTTGAAGGAGGGGTAAATTACCGTAGTGTAAATGGTAGATTAACTGCAAAAGTTGATTACTATTATACAATATGGAAAAATCAAGCTTATTCAGTGGGTGTAAGGAATCCTGATGGTACCGAAGGAGTTGTTTCTTTACATGGAATGAATTCCCTCCACACCGGAATAGAATTTCAAGGCGCCTTTCAGCCTATTAAATTGTTTAGAATTGACGCAGCCGGTTCAATTGGAGACTGGAAATATCTTGATGACGTCAGCGGTCTTTATAAAAACTATAAAAACGGTGTCGGTACCGAAGTAGCGTATCATTACTATGTTAAAGACTTGAAAGTCGGAGATGCTCCTCAATCTCAATTAGCTCTTTCCGGAACCATCTTCCCAATAAGTGGTTTATCATTAGAATTATCATATAATTATTACGCTAATTATTACGCTAATTGGAGCCCGTTCACCAGAAATAAGATAACAGATATCGGTCAAGTCTGGAAGACCCCGGCATATAGCCTGTTTAATTTAAACTTATTATACAATTTACCGTTTAATTTTAATAGTGTTCATCTTCAGCTTTTTGCACACGTATTTAATTTATTCGATACTATATATATTCAAGATGCAACGGACGACAGCCGCTACAACGCAGTCAGAAATGCACCTTTGCATACGGCACCGAGTGCTGAAGTATTTTTAGGATTACCTAGATATTTTAATTTAGGCATCACATTAAGTTATTAATATTAGATATAATATGATTCATGCCCCTCAAATTATGAGGGGTTTTTTTTATGATGCAACGTCTACTATTTTTGTTGTATCCGGTTATATTTTTCT
>CAJXGP010000382.1 GCA_913053915.1 uncultured Ignavibacteriales bacterium
CAACGGAGGGTTGCTGATGCGTCCATATGTTGTTGATGAAATTGATTTTGACAACGCTCCGGATAAAAAGATAAAACCGGTGGAGAGGCGGCGCGTTCTAAAAAAAGAAACCGCGGAGGATATCAGCAGGATGCTTGTCCGAGCCGCGGATGAATCGCTTTTGAGAAAAAAAAGGCGTCTTGAACATTACAGCGTAGCGGTGAAAACAGGCACGGCGCAAATGCACCGCAAGAACGAGAGAGGATATTATAAGAACGAGTATTTGCATTCATTTTTTGGATACGCCCCGGCTTTTAACGCCAAATTTTTGATCTTGCTTTTTTTAACGAAACCGCAAGGTGTCCGCTACGCCGTTCGTTCTTTGTCTGATCCGTTTATGAATATAGTTAAATTTATGATAAACTACTACGGGATAGAGCCGGATAGGTGAGCAGTTATTAGTTATTAGTCGGTAGTACGTAGTTCTTAGTTGTTAGTTTAGTCGGTAGTATGTAGTTTTTAGTTATGAAAAAAATCGCCAAAAATTTTATCGCTTTTATTCAACTTGAAATGATTGTTAACGATCCTCAAAAAGTAAATTCATTAAGAGAATCTTATTTTGTAAATCCAAAAGATATTATTGAATCAACTGCTAAACAATGTGCGGCGGAGTTTAATCGAGTTGATGATTTGGCGTTGGAGTTGGAAGATGCCGTCTTTCGTATGAGCGAGGGGTATTTAAAAAAGTTAAGTAGTGAAATAATATATAATGCGTTTAAGTTTTCCGAAAAAGGTAGTAGTGTTGTTGTATCGATTTTATCTAACGACACAAGTACTATGTTTTCGATTACGGATAATGGAAAAGGTATGACCCAGGAACAAATCAGCTCAATAGGAGCTTTTATGCAGTTTAACAGAAAAATTCATGATCAGCAAGGTTCCGGGCTTGGGTTAATAATTGCGAAACGAATTACGGAGCTCCATGGCGGAGAGCTCAACATTATCAGTAGTTTAGACGAAGGCACTAAAGTAAATATTATATTTGAAAACCAATAAATGAGGCGTAGTTAAAAAGGTTCTTTAAGTTTTTGAATTGTGAATATCGGCAAAAATAAAAGTTTTTTCACAAAAAAAAATCACCTTTTTTAAATGAGCCTCACACATAATTTTTATCTAAGGGAGTGGAATAAGTTATCAAATTATAACTCCTAAATAACAGTTATTTATTCTTGTATTATATGCAAGTCATTCTATTCCACCCCCTAAATATGAGGAGGTAAAGAGATGGGAAAATTTCAGCTTGATAAGATTCAGGAAAATATTAGGTCTATGAATTTTGATGGATGGTTATTTTACGATTTTCGCGGTTCTAATGAATTGGCTTTAAATATTCTGGATATTCCAAAAGAAACTCATTTAACCCGCAGATTTTATTATTTTATTCCTAAAGAAGGGACACCTGTAAAGATAGTTAATTCAATTGAAGCAGGCCATTTGGATCATTTGCCGGGAGAAAAATTACAGTATTCAAGTCATGCATCACTTTCGGAACATTTGGGAAGCATTCTTAAAAACGTTAAAAATATCGCAATGGAATATTCACCATTAAATGCACTTCCCTATGTATCAAAAGTTGATGCAGGTACGATTGAACAAATTAACTCATTTGGTGTTAATATAAAATCCAGTGCCGATTTAATTTCTCTTTTTGATGCCGTATGGACGAAAGAACAATATGGAAATAACAAACCTGTTGCAGAAGCTTTAACCGATATTGTTGATGATTCTTTTAGTTTTATAAAAGACAACATATTGAAAGGAAATACAATAACCGAATATGACGTACAACAATTTATACTTCATCAGTTTGAAGATCGAGGATATATAACCGATTCGCCCCCAATAGTGGGTGTAAACGCAAACAGTGCAAATCCTCATTATACTCCTTCAAAAGATGTTAACAAACTTATTAAAAAGGGAGATTTTGTTTTAATTGACTTATGGGCTCAAATAAATATAAAGGATGCTGTTTGGTCTGATATTACATGGAACGGTTATGTGGGCGATTCAGTTCCGGAAAGGTATGCAAATATTTTTAATATAGTGGCAAGTGCCAGAGATGCTGCATTCAATTTGGTTCAATCAAAATTCAAAGAAAAAAAAGAGGTCAGAGGTTTTGAAGTTGATGATGCCGCAAGAAAAATAATTTCAGAAGCAGGCTACGGAGAATATTTCATTCATCGCACCGGACACTCCATTACAACCGATTTGCACGGTACCGGCGCTCATATGGACGACTATGAAACCAAAGATGAACGACTACTACTCCCTTCATCTTCTTTTTCTATTGAACCCGGTATATATTTAACGGGTGACTTCGGTGTAAGGAGTGAAATTGATGTATTTATCTTTTCCGATGGACATGTTGAATCAACAGGAAAAATACAGGAAAAAATTGTTGCGATCTTAAAATGATTTTATATTAATCACAAATTTTCACGGGATAAAGAATACGTAAAATTAAAAAATACTGGGAACAGTTGCAGCAATCAAAAAGTAGAAAATCAACTATTTTGTATTGATAATAGTGCAAGTATTAAGATGGGGCTAAATAAAATTATTGTTAATTATAAAAAGAAAAGAAATCTTCCTTTAATATTAAGAAAAAATGGGACATTTTAGTCAAACTCCTATACTTTCGCTTAACAACATGCTTATTAAAGATCAACTTGTTCGAAAATATAAAGCCGAATTTTTATACCGTCAAACTATTCAACCAATCACCGGTACGTAATAGATTAATGTTTTTTATCGTCTCTTCCTGAAGGAAGATTATGCACAAGTTGAATGAACTAGGCATCGGGAAAACAATTAGAAAAGTAAACTAATGAAGCGGCAGGCTTTCGATCGGAAAGTTTAACTTCAATGAAGCGTACCGGACGGTTGTTCGACACTATTACGAAATCCACTTCCTTATTCTCTTTGGTTCTTGAATAATTTAATGAAATATTTTCTCCTTCCGCATCATAACGAAATTGAACATCCTTCAAAAGTGAAACGGCAACCGTATTCTCTAGTTTTACTCCTTCATCACCTTCCACATACGAACTGTTGTAAAAATAGACTTTCGGTTCTTTAAGAATTGCTCTGGCAATATTTCTGTGGAAGGGACGAACGAAAAAAATAATATAAAGACTTTCTAAAACGGAGACGTATTTTTTAACTGTGTTTGGTGATATTTGTAAATCTTCGGCAATAGCCTTGTACGAAAGAGGAGAACCCACCCTTGATCGCAATAAATCCAATAGCAATCTGATTGTCTTAATTTCTTGAATCCTACTGAATTCAAGAATGTCTTCACGAACTAGATCAGTGTAATATTGATTCTTCCAGCGCGAGGCAAATTTTAATGCATCTTCCCTATTATTCTCAATACTAAATAGAAACGGTTCGGGAAATCCTCCGAATGT
>CAJXGP010000383.1 GCA_913053915.1 uncultured Ignavibacteriales bacterium
TTAAAGTGAGATAATATTTTGCAGTTCTTAGGATAAAATTAATCTAATTTCTAATTGGTCTAATTACCTAAAAAATGAACAATATCCAAAACAAACAATCAAGAATTGCACGCACAGGACTTTAATAAATAGTTTGTTTTATTGGTTATTGTAAATTGTTATTTGATTAGAAATTAGAATAATTAGGTCAACCCCGTTAGATACATTATTTTAAAATAATGATAAGAATTTATTGCGATTATCTAACGGGGTCAATTAGAAATTTAAAAAGCAAAATCAAAAAACCATTTTGTAAACAACATATCAATATATTTTTGGTTGTCGGCTACGCCGCGCTAGGGCTATATGATTGTCTGGAAGAAGGAAATTTTTATGCTTTTCAATCATACATTCATATTTTTAAAGACATAACAAAGAGATCAATTGTTTATATGCAGCGAAATAAAAGTAGAGTGCATTTTGTTATTAGCCATTTTTCAACAAGACTGTCTTACTCAAAAACACGCTCGGTCTTTTAATGGCTGTAAGCCCAGCGTCACGGGCTTTTCCGACAGTTTTTTCAAAAGCAGTTTTTGAGACGTGAAATGGTGGTTCCGCTATGAAAACATGTCCGTTTGGTTTTAGTATTATCCTTATCTCATTAAATAATTCTTCCATATCCGGGACTTCGTGAATCACGTAGAATAATAAAACAAAATCCACTCGTTCCGATACACCTATTTTGTTCTTTTCGCACTTATGCAGTGTTATACGTTCCTCAAATTCTGTCCCTTTAATCTTGTTTCTTAATTTTTGAAGCATCCCTTCCTGCAAATCACAAGCAATAATTCGACCGGATTTACCGACTATTTGAGCCATGTCAATAGAAAAAAAAACCAGGGCCACATCCTATATCCAGAACTGTCATTCCTTCTTTAATATAGTGTCCTAATATTTTCTGAGGATTGTGTATCCATTTTCGAATTTTATTGTCGAGAATGCCTGCTTTCTCAACCGGACATATACGATTGTTTTTATTGTTCAATATATCTTCCTCCAGTTAAAGTCTAACGGTGTAGCTTTTCATCCGCCTGTCACACAGTTTTTTAGCGATCCACCCCATCAGCGATACCGGATTGAAAAACTACAACCCAAAATTATCAAAAAATTTATATATCATAACAATATAGAAATAAAATATTAAATTTTTGTAGTATCAACCCCAAATTACGGTTAGCCGAAGTTCACAGAACGGAAGAGGAGCTTAGTCCGGTACTGGATTATTTCTCCCCGATGCATTTTATTGAAGATTCGAGATGAATTCTTTATAATGTTGACAAAATATACTCTCTTTTGCAACTATCGACTTTGATGGTCGGCTTGTGTGAAACGAAGTCAAGTAAAGCTAATTTGAAGTTGTGTATGGCTTTTGTGTTAACTTACTGTGACGCCTATATTTCAGATTATCATTTTTTTTGTGTATCTTTATAATCAGATTATATATATCGATTTGCAATTATTGCACAAACCAATACCTATGTAATTTATTAGTACTCAAATTGCACAAAAGAGTACAAATGAGTGACAAGCTAAAATGTTATAGCCTACTCTCATAAACATTTAAAAAACATCAGCAAATTAAAAAATGAAGTTAAATTTTAATAATTTCTTTGGTAACGAACGCATAACAACAGCATTACTTCTCGCTGCCGGAACAGGAAGTCGTCTTTATCCGTTGACCCGAAATTCACCCAAATGCCTCACTTTGGTTAATGAGAAATCCATTCTTGAACGACTTGTCGTTTCTTTGAAACTGCAAGGGTTCAAACGACTTGTTATAGTAACAGGATATCATGGAAATTGTATACGCGAATTTCTTGGAATAAAATTTGACGATATAACTATCCAATATATTTTTAGTCCACTTTATAAAACAACCAATAACATCTATTCCCTTTGGATGGCTCGTAAAATTATTAATGAGCCTTTTATGTTAATCGAAAGCGATCTTGTTTTTGACGAATCCCTTTTGGATGACATGTGTTATCCTAGCAGAATTGCCGTTGCACATATGCAAGCTTGGATGAATGGTACCACAGTCATAGTCGATCAAACCCAATCTGTTAAAAGATTCCAAATAGGGACTATTGAAGCTTATGACGACATTAGATATAAGACGGTTAATATATACAGTTTTTCACTCTCTTCATGGCATGCTATTGTAGAAAGACTTTGCCGGTATATTTCGATCGGCAGAGTAAACAATTATTATGAAACCGTTTTTGCGGAAATGGTGGCTGACGGTAGTCTATATTTTCAAGCTGTTTCTTTTGACAATAAGCCTTGGTACGAGATAGACACTATCGCGGATCTCGTTGAAGCTGAAAAATTATTTCCTGCAGATATTTATAAAACCGGTATTCCCGGTAACATCATTTTACAAGCCTCCGAAATGCCGGCTTAATCTCCCTAAAAAATTAAAAGCAGGAAAGCTAAAGAGATTGCGGTTTAACTTTCTTAATTATAGTTTGCTTTTTTAACTCTCTTTTGTAAACTTGTAAATTTAAACCGGTCTTTATACTCTGTATGTTTTGAATAATCATCCATTTTTATAATGGGTTATATTATGCAAAAAAGAATATTAAATATATCATTGCTCTTTTATATAATAATTAGTCTTATCCTATCATATAATATTTATGCTAAAGATAATGATTTTTTAAGTATACCTAAAGATTTTAAAATCTATTTTATAAAGAATTCTTGGCATGTGGGAATAATCTTTCCGATAAATAAGATTACGGAATCACAATTGTCAATATTGCGTAATTTTAAAAAATATAAATATGTTGATATTGGATGGGGAGACGCGAAGTTTTATCAACATTCAGGAACAAATTATTTCTTAGGTGCAGAAGCTTTACTGTATCCTACACCCAGTGTTGTGAGAGTACAAGGCTATTTATTGGGTATTAAGTATTTTATTAAGTGGGGTGATTTTACTGTATCAATAAATGTAAATAAAACACAATTAAAAAGTTTGTTAATTTTTATTAAAAATTCATTGAGCAAAACTAAAAGCGGGAAGTACATAATTAGTTCAACAAAGCTTGATAGTGATATTATTTTTTATAAATCGAATTTAAAATATTATTTATTTAAAACGTGTAATACCTGGGATGCCGATGATTTAAGATATGCCGGATTCAAAGTAAGTAATTTCGGTATCATAACAGCGTATCAACTTTTTAAAGAGCTGATTAAGATTGGGAAAGTTGAAAAATGAGGCGAATATTAAAAAAAAATAACATTTTCTATACGGAATCACTATTTCTTATTAATCGGTCTTTTTGGCTTTTGCTTAATTGAAGAGATTTCAAAAGAGGCAGGCGTTACATGAGGTGCATTTTATAACCATTTTGAAAATGAAAAGATAGTGTAACCGGATTTGGT
>CAJXGP010000384.1 GCA_913053915.1 uncultured Ignavibacteriales bacterium
GAAATCTTTTCTCAACAAAAGTGAAAGATTTCTTGGTTATCAGTTAGCTAACGGACTCTTTCTGCCCAAGGTATCTACGGGGAAAAAATTCCGGGAAACTTTAAATCCAATTGCTTCCTGTATAAAAATATTTTTAGTATCTTATAAATAAAAAAAAGAAGCATTTTGAAGAAAATTTATTTAGATGTCTGTACAATCTGCCGTCCTTTTGATAACCAGGATTTTATGAGAATCAAACTAGAAACAGACGCCTATTACCTTATACTTGATAAGATTCAAAAAAGAGAATATAAATTAGTTACTTCACCTGTTCTTTTTATGGAAATTAAGTGTATAAAAGACATACAGGAAAAATATCAACTGCTGTATCTTTTAAAAAAATTCTCTTGCAAATCAGATTATGATTTAAATAAAGCGAAAGAAAGAACGGAAGAATTAATTTTTCTTAAATTTGGAATTGCCGATGCAGCTCATATTGCTTTTGCAGAACAGTCGGCAAATATATTTATAACTTGTGATGACAAATTATTAAATAGGTCTAAAAAGCATAAACTTAAAATAATTACTATGAATCCAATAGGATTTTGTAACGTGGAGTATCTAAAATGAGCCAAGGAATATACACTAATGAAGAAGAACTGCTGAAAAAAGCGATTAATCTACTAACGGAAAAATTAGGTCCGGTTGAAACCAGTAGATTCCTGTCAATTTCCAAAACAAAAAGAATGGAAAGTGTAATAAGACACAGACGGTGGCAAAGAGGTTTGAATAAAGATGAATTTTTTAAAGAAATATTTAAATAATCCTGTGTGAGTTTTACCCCGATATCTGTAAATTCAACATTTCTTCTGTAACAAGACTTTCTTAATTTTTTAGTATTTCATTTTTGTAGTGTTAGATATCGGGAATCTTGTATTACTTTAACTAACCTCGAAGAGGTGCAATTATTATAAACCAAAACCAAATATCCAAAATCAAAACTCCGAAAGAGTGATATAATAGCAGGCACTCATTTGTTTGACCGGATTGCATAATATTTCACCTCTTCGAGGTTTAAGTTTGTGTGAGTATAACACTTTTATAATTTGTAGCTTGGCTATTGTGAATTGTCGTTTGATTAGAAATTAGAATAATTAGAACAATTAGGAATTTAAAAAGTGAAATAGTTCAAAAATAATTCCTAATTTTAAATTGCGGCTTGCCGCGCTAGGATTTTATAACAATTCCTCTTACCTCCTTACCGTTTACAAATCTTAAAACGTTTTCTATTGCCAGTTCCGCACCTTTAAGTAATGAACCCGGTGCAATCGCAGAATTATGAGGAGAGCCTAAAAGATTCGGCAGGTCGAAAAAAGGATACCGGAGTTTAAATTTCCCACTAATAAACGGTTCATTCCACCATGCATCTATGCCCGCTAAAAACTCTTGATTATTTTTTAAATGATAATATAAATCTTTCTCATTAATAATAGATCCGCGGGCAACATTGATAATCATTCCATCCGGTTTCATTAATTCCAGTTCTCTTTTCCCGATTAAATTTTTCGTTTCCTTTTTTAACGGGATAGAAATTACAACTATATCCGAATTCTTCAAAACAAAATCTAATTCATTTAATGTGCCGATAAAATCAATTTCATCTCCGGTTTTGCCTGAAGAGTTGATTGCATAAATTTTCGTTCCAAAATCTTTTAACAATTTTGCAGAGGTTTTCCCGATACTCCCGAATCCTATAATACCACATACTTTATTCTTTAGTATACGGTTTTCGGATAATTGATCAAATTCTCCGTTAACCATTCTTTTATGCTTTAAAAGTAAATTTTTGGAGAGGGCTAATATCATAGCTAGTATATATTCTGCCATTGGTTCAGCATAAGCTCCTCTATTACATGCAATTTGACAATCAGATGAAAATTGTTCAAAATCCAACTGATCATATCCTGCTGATAAAAGCTGAACAAGTTTAATCCCCTGCAAATTTTTTCTATCAATATTTTTCAATTCATCTGGAGGATACCAAGCAAGAAGAACATCCGCAGAAGATAATACATGGGCTTTTTTTTCTTCCGGAATATTTTTAAGAAAAGTAACCTTTCCAAAGCTACCAAGCGAATTAACAAATAAATTCTTCTGCACATCGGTAACTCTGAAAGAGATAACGGAATTAATATTATTCATAATTCTTTATATTCTGTTCTGCATCAAAAGTTATTTAATCCACTCGAAAGTCTCTCGAAAATTTAGAATAAAATATATTATTGAGAAACATTCTCGTTTCGAAAACGATAGACTATCGGTTAACGGCTCGCATAGCGGCTTCAGGATAACGTTCACCTTTCGCAGCACCTTTTGGAACAATATTATTTATTCTTTCAAGGTCCTCATTACTTAGTTTAATATTTAGAGCGCCCAAATTTTCCGAGAGGTATTTTATATGCTTAGTGCCTGCAATCGGGGTAATATCCTCACCTTGTGCTAATAACCAAGCTAAAGCTAATTGAGATAGAGAGCATTTTTTATCTTTGGCTACTTTCTCAAGAGCTTGAACGATTTTCAGATTATGTTCGAAATTTTCATCCATAAATCTAGGTGATTTACGCCGGTAATCGTTTTGGGGAATATCTTCTTTCCTTTTAAAAATTCCTGTTAGAAATCCTCTTCCGAGCGGGCTGTAAGCAACAAACCCGATTCCCAATTCACGGCAAGTATTCAATATTTCACCTTCCGGATCCCTAGTCAAAATTGAATATTCGGTTTGTAAAGCAGATATAGGATGAACGGCATGTGCGCGTCTTATGGTATTAGTAGCTGCCTCCGATAATCCAATGAATTTTACTTTACCTTCTTTCACTAAGTCTGCCATTGCACCTACAGTCTCTTCAATAGGGGTATTAGGATCAACTCTATGTTGGTAATAAAGATCGATTACATCCACATTTAATCTTTTTAAACTGGCTTCACAAGTTTCTTTCACATATTTTCGGGTTCCGTTTATACCTATAAAGCTGCCGTCTATCCCACGTACATTACCAAATTTTGTTGCTATTATAACTTCGTCTCTCCTATCTTTTATTGCTTTTCCTATAAGCCTCTCATTATCACCGACACCGTATATATCGGCAGTATCTAAAAAATTTATACCTAATTCAATTGCTTTATGAATAGTTGCAATCGATTCATCATCGTTTCTTTTACCGTAAAACTCAGACATGCCCATGCAGCCCAACCCAAGAGCCGGTACTTTCAATCCTTGATTGCCCAATTTCCTTTGCTCCATTTTATTGCTCTCCTTTCTAAGAAAAAAATATTTTGATTTATAAACTGATAATGATTATTTGAAAACAAATTTAACTTCAATTTATCAAGTCTTTCTAAAAAGATTCTTTTCAAGTTTTCTGATTCTGAATATTAACAAAAGGCA
>CAJXGP010000385.1 GCA_913053915.1 uncultured Ignavibacteriales bacterium
ATGAGTATTATAATGCTTCCGCAAAATCAAAAAAATTCAGGGATGCTTTGGCAGTCGCAAGTATCGGCATATTTTCTGCTTCGCTGATTGATGGCATTATTTCAACTATTCAGCATAATAGGCGGTATGAGCAACTAATAAGTTATAAAATAGAGCAGAATAAATTTCTGGATTTTTTATTGCAATTAGGTCAATTTACAATAATTACAGGTGAATTAAATTCGGCGGTAACTATTTATGAACAAATCATATCTTATACTAAAGCAGATAATAAACTTATTCATATAAAGGCTAATGCATTATTAGCCTTAGGAGAAATCTACAGCAGGCAAGCATTATGGGAAATGTGTTTTGGTTATATACGCGAAGCAAGTAAACTATTCAAAAAATTGAATGATAATAAAGGTTGCACTAGTTGCGAAAATCTTTTAGGAACAATTTATGGTGAACTCGGCAGCCTTAAAAAAGCAAGAATGCATTTTGAAAAAAGCTTGTCGCTATTAAACAATACAAAAGATTATTCCCTAACTGGAAAGATTGAAATCAATCTCGGTATTATCAGCAATATAGAGGGCGATTTGGATACCGCATTAAATTTCTATCGCAGAGCTTTAACAAATTTTGAGAAAATCGGTAATATTCAAAGAATTGCCGAAATTTTACACAATATGGGGATGCTTTATACAAAAAAAGAAGAGTATTCTACTGCTCTCTCAAAATTTAATAATAGTATTTCCACTTCTATGAGGATAGGGTATCTCCCTGCATTAGGAATATCATATTTGGGTAAAGCATATATTTATTCTAAAAAAGGTGATTTGCAGATTGCGATGGGCTTGGCAGATAAAGCATTGGAAATAGCTTATAAAATTAATGATAAATTGACGGTTGCCGATATTTATAAAGTAAAAGGCATTATTCAGAAAAATCTTAAGAAATATGAATTGTCCGAAAATTTTTTGTTAACCAGTCTACGCATTAATAAAAACCTCTCTAATGAATTGAATAGTGCCGATACTGAATATGAATTAGGGGTGTTGTATAAAACGATGAACAGACTCGCCGAAAGTAAGCAATTCCTACAAAACGCATTAGCATATTATAAAGTAATTAAGGCTAAAGAAGAAATAAATAAAATTAATTTTGTTCTGAATTAAGAACCTTATCTTCATTCGTATGAAACAATTTTTAACGCTAATGTTTTTCAAATAAAAATATATTTTAAAGCCATTTAAATGTTATTTAAATTTTATAAGGGCTTGAGATAATAAAATTTATAAATGAGTTTACTTTTAGACAGTCATTCCGGCGGATTCTGTTTTTTCATAAATTGGGAACGGAGGTCTGGAAATTTAGAATTAAAAATGGATTCCCACCTGATAATACATATTAGAAAAAATCAAAAAACATTTTTTACTCCATTATTTTTAACCTTGCTTTATATTATTAACAATAATTATAATAATTATTCAACCGGTTTTCCGGTTTTGTTTTCTTGTATAGGTAAAACGGATTAATACAGGTTTAGTCATTGTAAGATGTTGTATATTCTGTTTGTTAATTTTATAGATTTGCATTTCGTAAATAAGAAATTACGTTTCAATGAAGAAATTTGATATACCCCAGTTTTATCGAAGTTCTTTTATTACCAAAATAAAAGAATTCCGGAAAATAAATGATCCCAGGAAAAATGATTTTTCACCGTTTGTATTAGACTTCGGTCCAATAAGATTTTACCTGGCTCGTCATTTCGGTTTTTGTTACGGGGTTGAAAATGCAATTGAAATTTCTTACAAAACAATCGAAGAAAATCCGGAGAAACGAATTTTTCTTTTAAGCGAAATAATTCATAACCCCGGTGTAAATACCGATTTATTAAATTCCGGTGTGAAATTTATAATGAATACCGATGGAAATCAATTAATCGATTGGAACGAATTAAAACCGGAAGATATTGTAATCATACCGGCATTCGGAACAACATTGGAAATACAAGAAAAGTTGAATTATTTAGGAATCGATCCATATAAATTTAACACCACCTGTCCGTTTGTCGAAAAGGTTTGGAACCGCTCAAATCAATTAAGTGAAAAAAAACATACAATTATTATCCACGGCAAACATACACACGAAGAAACCCGCGCCACATTTTCACATAGCGCGCAAAATTCGCCGTCGTTAATTGTCCGTGATTTAGAAGAAACAAAATTCCTTGCTTCCGTTATACTGGGAGAAAAAAGTACAACTGATTTTTATTCGTTTTTTAAAGATAAATATTCAAATGGATTTAACGCAGAAAAAGATTTGGTACGAATAGGAGTTGTGAATCAAACGACAATGTTGGCTACTGAAACTCAAACTATATCCGATTATTTGAAGAATATTATAATAAAAAAATATGGTGCTAAAAATTCGGCCGAACATTTTGCGGATACGAGAGATACACTTTGCTATGCTACGAATGATAACCAAGAGGCAACTTACGGATTGCTAAATCAAAAGGCGGATTTTGCTGTTGTAGTTGGCGGTTACAATAGCTCAAATACGGGACATATAGTTAAATTGTGCGGGGAAAAAATAAAAACTTATTTCATTTCTTCTCCCGATAAGATATTATCAAAAGAAAAAATCAATCATTTTGATATCTACTCAAAAGAAGAAAAAATATCCGTGAATTATTTACCGGATAAGAAACCTGTTGAGATACTTTTGACTAGCGGAGCATCCTGCCCTGATGCAGTGGTCGAGCAAGTTTTACAAAAAATTATTTCTTTTTATGTTAATGTAAAAAGTATTGATTCTGTTCTGAAAGAAGTTTTTTCAACCGTTTGAATAAATTCATTTTTAATTCAATTATTGGATTAGACTTCCTTAAATTTTTAAGCCTTTATCAATTCATAAAGAAATTAAAGTTCCTTCATTCCTATTTATTACCGCAAGACAAATAATAACTTTTGCAATAAGTAGTAAGGATTTATTAAACGGGTGGAATAAAATTGATTTCAAAAAAATAATACTCCAATTATTAACCGGAATATTAATGAAGGATATCTAGGGTCGTTTCCAAGTTTTCGAATTGTGAATAAGAGGAATATATCTTTTTAGAATAATACATTGATGAAATTTACATTAGTATAATATCAAATAAATTGTTATTTAATTTGATATTAAGTAATTTTATAAATTCGATAAATGAAATAAAGTGATTACATGAGAGCCATAATACCGGTAGCCGGTTTGGGTAGTAGATTAAAACCACACACTTATTCAACGCCAAAAGTTCTGTTAAATGTAGGCGGCAAGCCTATTATTGCACATATAATAGAAAAGCTTCTGGATGAAGGAGTTGATAAAGCAACATTTGTTATAGGGCATCTCGGTGAAAAAATAGAAGAATATGTACAAAATAACTATTCTC
>CAJXGP010000386.1 GCA_913053915.1 uncultured Ignavibacteriales bacterium
TTGTTTATAAATTGTGTTTGTTAAATTTATCTGAAATATATAATTTGTAACAAAAGGAAATGTTATTTTTTGATAGCTCAGGTTAGCTCAAGGAATCTGCTATGCGTTCTTAATTTGAGGGGGAAGTATGATTAGAGTATTATTATTGTGCTTTATGTTTTCAAACATTCTATTTGCTCAAAATAGTTATTGGAAAAGAAATGATGGTCCTTATGGAGGTACAATATTTGCAACAGTAATTGATGAAAGTACTATCTATATTGCAGGCAATGGAGGTGTTTATAAAAGCACAGATTTGGGTGAACATTGGAGTTCAATAGGGTTGGGAAATACAAAAGTTAACAAACTGGCATTTTGCAATAATTCTCTTATTGCTATTACCGATGCCGGTATTTTTAGAATGACTAATAACGATACAAACTGGTCTAAAATTAAATCGGGTAGATTTCAAACGGTTTTTTCAAAAGGCTCATTGATTTTTCTTGGTTCAGAATACGAAGGTGTTTTTCGTTCAAGGGACTGTGGCAATAGTTGGAAACAAATAAACAACGGAATTAATAATAAAGATATCGAAAAAATATTTTTAACTAAATCCAATATTCTTTTGGCATCGGCAGCCGGAGCTTCCGGTTCCGGTGTATTTAGAAGTATTGATTTCGGTGATAACTGGGAGAGAATAGATCCTTATGAATATGCTTGGAATTTTCAAGGAATCTCTGAAGTAAATGGAGTTTTATATGCCTTTGATTTTAATAATTATGCAAAAGTTTACAAAAGTACCGATGACGGTTTGACTTGGTTTTTACCGTCTAATGCAACAGCTCCGTCTGATATTATTAACTCAATCTATGCCGATGAGGGCATCATTTATGTCGGGGTTTATCACAACGGATTTTTTAAATCAACAAATGAAGGTATTAGCTGGCAAAAAATAAATTATGGTTTACAAACCAACACAATATTTCAAATTACCGGTAATAAAACGACACTCTTTCTGGCAACTTATGATGGTTTTTATAGTTCATCAAAAACTAAAATGTATTGGTATAGAAAAATGAAGGGTGTTAATGAACTTAACATAACCTCAATGGATTTTGACAAAAAATATATGTTTCTTGGTACTGATGGTTCAGGATTATACAGAAGGAAGATAGCTGGAAAGACTTGGGAAAAATTAAATTTAGGATGGAATTATGAATTTATCACTTCCATTCTTTTTTTAAATAATAGGATATTTGTTTTGGCATCAACATGGTCCGGTGAATTTTACCATGAACTCTTTATTTCTTCCGATAATGGTAATTCATGGAAAAAAAAGAACACAAACATGGATTCGTCGGAGTTGGAAACAATTGTCGGGAACAAATACGGAATATTTATCGGTAGCGGATTCGGGGTTTTTAGAAGTACTGATAATGGTAATACTTGGGTGAAGATGACTAATGGAATGCCAAATAATATCAATAGTTCGTCAGTGGCAATATATAATTCAACAGTTATAGTAACTAATGGAACCTCCGATATTTATTACTCAAATAATTTAGGTGAAAGCTGGACTAAAAAATATATTAATGATTTATATTCCGGAGCAGCTGTTTTTGCTTCTCAAAACGGAGTATTTTATTTGGGTTCTGGGTCAGTTAACAAGTTATACAGAAGTAATGATAAAGGAATTACTTGGGAAAAGTTAAATATTCCGCTTTATAATTCTAGTATTACTGCCATTATAACAAATAATAATAATATTTATTGCGGATTATCCAGTAAAGGAATTCTGAAAAGCAGTGATAACGGAAAAACTTGGCAAGAAAGTAACCTCGGAATTATAAAAAAGGGAATTACAAGTTTTGCTACTTTTCACAACGAAACTTATGTCGGAACTAACGGTAGTAATTTTTATAAAGAAATTTCTTCAAATATTGATGTAATTAGCAGTATAAACAATTTCGAAGCTACAAATAGACAAAAGCTGAAATGGCATAGTTCCGCAGACATATCAGAATATAGGATTCAATTAGCAAAAGATTCTCTTTTTAGTAACATAATAATGGATGAGACAGTCTCTGATACTTTTTATGTTGTTAACTATCTCGATTACTCCACTACATATTATTGGCGTGTTTCAACAGTTACAAAATATTGGAACAATTATTTTTCCAAAACTCAGGAATTAAAAATCTCTGCTCCAAGCAGTTTTCATTTATACAATAATTATCCAAATCCTTTTAACAATCAAACAAATATTAGATATGATATACCATATAGAACAAATGTTAAATTAGTTTTATACAATATTTTGGGGCAAAAAGTTAATACTTTATTAAACGAAACAAAGGATGTGGGAAGTCATTATTATAAATTAAGTTCAAATGGATTACCGAGCGGAGTTTATTTTTTAACTATTAATGCAGATAAATATTTTCAAACAATTAAAATTATTTTATTGAAATAAGCCCACATAGCGTTATAAAGGATTCATACCGAATCCGGCGATAAGCCGGACTGAGAGATAATCCAGTGTTGAGTTAAAGCCTCTCCTTCGGCAGACAGGCGGGTGAAAAGCAACGCCGTTATACACTGTTGATTTTTTCTTCGAGATAGTTTACATTACAAAGTATAAACTAATAGAGGAACATTATTATGTATTCTACTGCCAAGGAATTAAGATTCCATACAAAAGAACTTCTTGACTCGATTTCCCGAGGTGAAGAAGTCATTATAACATTTCGCGGCAAACCTTATGCCAAGTTAATTCCCTTAGATAAATCAAGAAAAAACTCACGAAAAACTAAAGAACTGTTCGGCATTTGGAAGGATAGGACAGATTTAGAAGATGTAGATTCCTATATTCGCAAAATTAGGAGAGAAAGATTCTTATGATAATGATAGATTCCGATATTTTAATTTGGTATATGCGAGGGAACCAGAAAGCAAATAAAGTTATTGAAAATTTAAATGGATTCTTCATTTCGGTAGTTACGTATATGGAATTAGTGCAGGGTATGAGAAATAAACAAGAACTTACTTTACTGAGGTCTGCTTTAAGGGAGTGGGACGCAAAAATATTGTTTATTAATGAAGATATTTCAGCAAAGGCAATGTTTTTAGTTGAACAACATTACTTAAGTAGTTTCCTTGTTTTAGCCGATGCTTTAATTGCTTCAACTGCAATAACAAACGGTGTCGTTTTGTTAACGGGAAATACAAAACATTATAAAATAATCAAGAATCTTAACTTGAAAAGTTTTAGATCATAAAAAGTATTGTTGTCGTGTATAACGTTATAAAGGATTCATATCGAATCCGGTTAGCCCGGCGGACTGTGAGGTATAATCCTGTGTTGAACTAAGCCCTGCCAAAAAGACGGCGAACAGCGGCACACCATTTTGTTCTATCTAATTTATTGCATTCATAA
>CAJXGP010000387.1 GCA_913053915.1 uncultured Ignavibacteriales bacterium
AAGATTTCTCAGTCGAAGACTCCTTCGAAATGACAATTTATTAGTTGTACAACACATCCTTAAGTCGTGGGTTAATGAGACCAAAATAAAAACTTGAACCGTTTTAACGGTTTTCATTAGTTTTTTTAGTGGACTTATTAATATTAGGGTTTTACAGCGAACTCATTATTGTAATTTCTTCTTTGTTTCAACTATTTTATATGCTTCAATTACATCACCGACTTTAATATCATTAAAGTTAGATATATTCAAACCGCATTCATACCCAGCGTCAACTTCTCTGACATCATCTTTGAATCTCTTTAATGAACCGATTTCTCCTTCAAGAATTACAATACCCTCTCTGATGAGACGCACTTTACTGTTACGGGAGATTTTGCCGTCTTGTACATAACAACCGGCAATCAAACCGAATTTCGGAACTTTGAAAATATCTCTAACTTCCAGTGTTGCGACTACCTTTTCATTCAGTAAAGGAGATAGAAGTCCTTCTAAGGCAGATTTTACTTCATTTATTGCATCATAAATAACGCTGTAAATTTTTATATCCACCTTTTGAGAATCAGCTAATTTTCTAGCATTTATATTCGGACGGACATGGAAACCTATTATGATGGCTTCCGAGGCCGAAGCTAGCAGAACATCACTTTCCGAAATACCACCCACTCCTTTATGAATTACTTTCACAACTACTTCATCATTCGAAAGCTTCATCAACGAATCCGATAAAGCTTCAACCGAGCCGTCAACATCACCTTTTACGATTAGTGTTAATTCTTTTACACCGCCGATACTGATTTGTTTTGCAATTTCATCAAGAGTAACATAATGAACTTGTTTTTGATCTTGTTCTCTTTTCAACCGTTGTCTTTTTAATCCTATTTCCCTTGCTTGTCTTTCCGATTCAACGACCACAAAAGTATCACCTGCTTGAGGGACTCCTTCGAAACCCAGCACCAGCACCGGCGTTGAGGGTAGAGCTTCTTTTACTTTGTTGCCTCGTTCGTCAAACATTGCTCGAACCTTGCCATAATAATTACCTGCTACAAACGGGTTACTGATTTTTAACGTACCTTTTTGTATCAAAATTGTACCGGTTATTCCTCTTCCTTTATCCAATTCCGATTCTACAACTACCCCTCTAGCTAAGCGATTAGGATTTGCTTTTAAATCTAACAACTCTGCTTCCAATAGTATTTTTTCCGATAGCAAATCGATATTATGACCGGATTTGGCGGAAATTTCAACCGATTGATATTTGCCGCCCCAGTCTTCAACCAATATATTTCTTTCGGCAAGTTGCTGTTTGATTTTTTCAGGGTTAGCACCCGCTTTATCTATTTTGTTAATTGCAATGATAATAGGAACACCGGCAGCTTGGGCATGATTTATAGCCTCAATAGTTTGAGGCATAACTGCATCATCGGCTGCTATTACAAGCACTACAATATCGGTTAATTTAGCGCCTCGAGCCCTCATTGCGGTAAAAGCTTCATGTCCCGGTGTATCTAAAAATGAAATATATTTACCATTTTCCACATCTACTTTATAGGCGCCTATATGTTGTGTAATTCCTCCGGATTCACCGGCTACTACATTGGTATTTCTTATATAATCAAGAAGAGAAGTTTTTCCGTGATCAACATGCCCCATTATAGTTACAACCGGTGAACGAGGTTCCAATGTTTCCGGATTGTCTTTTATATCCTCCAGTGCTTCTGCCGTATATTCCTCTTGAAATTCAATTCCAAAATCAAATTCATCAGCTACTAAAGTTATAGTTTCAACATCCAGCCTTTGATTAATTGAAACCATAAGTCCTAATTCTATACACTTTGAAATAACCTCGCTCACGGGGACTTCCATCAGGTTGGCTAGTTCATTTACTGCGATAAATTCTGTAACTTTTAACTTATGCTTCTCCTGCAATCTTATCTCTTGCAACTTTTCCTCTTGAGCCTCCCTTTCTTTTCTTCTTTTCTTTCGAAAGCTGGCTCTGCCGGAAACATTAGAAGCATCATCCATACTCAAAAGTGTTTTTCGGATTGCTTCGTCAACTTCTTTTTGATCGATTTCAAATCTTTTAGCTCTTCTTTTCTTTTTATGAACATGCCCATCCTCAACCGATTCCTTAGACTTCTTTCTGGTTTTCGGTTTCTTTTTCTTTTTAGCGGTTTCTTTAGTAGTTTTTACTTTATCTTCCGATACTCCGTTTTTAGTAGTTTTTCCTTTGTGTTTTTCCTCTTCGCCTAATTCCATTTTGCCGACAACTTTAAGTCCTTTTTGTTTATTGGCTTCTAGGTCCTTAGGTGAAATAAATTCTTTTACTTCTTTTTGTTTCTTTTCACTTTCCGGTTCAACCGGAATCTTTTCAGATTCTTTTTTTGATTCTTCTTCTTTTACTTCCCGTTGCTTTTCAACAACAGGTTTTTGGACTTCGGGCGGTTTTTCTTTTTTTATGACTTCTGTTGTTTCAACTTCAGCAGTCGTTTTTGCCGGTAGCTCTTCTGCTTTTTGCTTTTCAATTTTTACCTCTACCTCTTCGACTTCGGGCTTTTCACTTTTTTCCGTTTTTTCTATTTCGGATTTATCGGCTCGCTTTTTATTGAATTCTGCTATTTTCTTATAATGTTTTTCAGCTTTTTCGATATCTTTTTTGAAATGATCGTTAATATCGGATATCATTTCTTCGGTTAACATCGACATGTGTGATTTTACTATATATCCTTTCTTTTGAAGAAATTCTATAAGCTGTTCTGCCGATAAATTGTATTCGGAAGCTAGTTTATAAACACGTAATTTTTTAGATTTCGTCTCCGGCATTTCCATTTACCTATTATTATTCTATTCGTATTCTTCAAATTGAGATTTAATAATTTCAATAATTTTTGTTATCATTTCATCATCAAACTCTTCAATTTCTTTTAATTTTTCAGCACCTGCCGTCAATACTTCAATAGCAGTGTCATAACGATTATTAATTAATGTTTCATAAACATCGGCTCCAAGCTCTTCTTCCAAATCAATTAATTCGATATCCTCATCATATTCTTCAAACGGTTTTTCTTTTCGCAATATTTCTATTTCGTAGCCGGTTAATTTCATTGCAAGGCGAATATTCACACCGTTTCTACCAACTATCAGGGATACCTGGTCAGTATCGGCAGTAACAACAGCTTTTTTATCGACCGTATCCACTTCGATATTTTTGAGTTTAGCAGGCGCCAATGCTTTTTGAATAAAAGTAACAGGATCGTCCGAATAATTCAGAACATCAATATTCTCGTTATTCAATTCTCTAACTATTGCATGAATTCGTACACCTTTCATTCCGACACAAGCCCCTACAGCATCGATTCTAGAATCTTGAGATTCAACCGCTATTTTAGCACGTTCGCCGGGTTCTCGGGCTATT
>CAJXGP010000388.1 GCA_913053915.1 uncultured Ignavibacteriales bacterium
TTAATCGGTCGTAAGATAGCGGCAACTTTCGGAGTAAATGCCGGCGGTACAAAAAAGAACCTAAAGAGTGCCGTAACCGTTGCCAAAGAAAAACCTGATACTTATCTCCAAAAATTTCCTTTGGTTTTATCAACTCTTTCGCTGATAGCATTAATATTTGCCGTGTTCCAAATTGGTACTCTCGATTATACAAAAGAAAATTTTACGATAAGATCGATAGCTTTGATAATTTATTTGATTTCTACCTGGTTTCAAGTCTGGACTTCTAAAAAATTGGGTAAGAACTATTCACAGGAAGTACTGATTTACAGATCACACAATTTAGTTACTTCCGGTCCATTTAAATTCATTCGACATCCTCAATATTTATCACAAATCATTATTGATATTGCCGGTGGAATTGCTTCTCTGGGATATATAGTAATTCTTATCGCTTTGATTGAAATTCCATTTTTAATTATGCGTGCAAAGCTGGAAGAAAAATTGTTGTTGAAGTATTTCAAAGAAGTATTTATAAATTATAAGAAAAAAAGCGGTTTTATGATTCCCTTTATCGGCTAGTTGATTTATTTTTTAATGATTTTATCCTTTAATGAAAGTTAAAATTCTTTATATCCTGTTTTTGATATTTACAATTCCTTTATTTGGTCAAACCGTTAACCACTTGGCGGTTCAAACTCAAAACGGAATAAAATATTTACCTGTCTATGATCGGCAAGGCACTATCTATTTTCCTATTGAGGCTTTTGCCGGTGCGTTATCGATTAACTACTATTACAATGCCGGAACTGAAAAAATCGAATTAAAATTTCCTGCGTATTATTTAAAGATCACTGCTAATAATCCATTTTTAATTTTATATTCAAAAAAGAACGGCAAACAAATTGTATATCAACTTCCTACTTCTACTTACCTGTTAAATAATCAAATATTCGTACCATTAATTTATATTAAGAAAATTTTAGAAACCGCTTCGGGATACATCTTAAAGTATAGTTACCCGGATAAGCTCTCGGTACTAAAGAAAGGTACTAATAATGATTTGGTTAATACCCGGTTTTATAAACATGAAAACAATGTAAAGTATAATATTAGTGGGATTAAAATTGAACAAAAAGCAAACGGAACATTAATAAGAGTAGAATCGAATAAACGTATTCTTTCTTATAACAGTTTTTTTAAAGATGGAATATTAACTATCATCTTCAGGAATGTACTTGCAGATATACCGGATATTGAACGCTCGCCGGTAAAAGGTTTGATAAAGAAAATTGAAGTGAAAAATGTGAATTCCGGTACTGAATTCCGGTTTACTCTTAATGATAATTATTCAAATAATGAAGTTTTGAATGTAGATTACAGCAATGATATTTTAATAGCTCTTCACAACAAAGTATTTGTAAAAAACAGTATTAAAGAAAGAGAAAAAAAGAAATGGAGTTTTAAAGTTGTTGTCATCGATCCGGGACATGGTGGAAGAGATTACGGCACAATCGGCCTTCACGGAATAAAAGAAAAAAATATAAATCTTAAAATAGCTCTTAAACTTGGTAAAATCCTCAAGAAAAACATGAAGGATATCAAGGTTGTATTCACTAGAAAAACCGATAAATTTGTACCTCTTTATAAAAGAGGGCAAATTGCAAACAAAGCCGGGGGTAATCTATTCATTTCTATACACTGTAATTCAACTCAACGGAAGTCGAGAAATGCAGAAGGTTATGAAATTTATCTTCTCAGACCGGGTAAAACCAAGGAAGCAATTCGAATTGCCGAAAAAGAAAATAGTGTTATTAAATATGAAAATGATCCTGCGAGATATAAAAAGCTTACAGATGAAAATTTCATTCTTGTCAGTATGGCTCAAGCTTCATACATGAAATATTCGGAAGAATTTTCCGATATTTTAAATAAAGAATTCAGCAAAGATATCGATATTTCTTCGAGAGGAATAAAGCAAGCAGGCTTTTTCGTTTTGGTCGGCGCTTCCATGCCAAGTGTTTTAATCGAAGCCGGTTTTCTTTCAAACCCTCATGACGCTGCATATCTTAACAGCAATAAAGGTCAAACACAAATTGCAAAAGCGATTTATGAAGCTATTAAAAAATTTAAAAAACAATACGCTAAAAGTTTTAATACCGGATAAGAACCTTCGTTTAAAAAAGTTATTCCATCCGGCAATATTCTTCCCTGAAGGTAAATTCTTACTTTACTTTATTTTCTCAGTATTGGAAAATATTTCATTCATATTTCCCGTTAATCGATCGGAACATCTTTTTATAATTATGTCACTTATTCATAAATTTACCTTTTTTAAGTGGACTCATTGATATTATTCGTAGAATTCCCATGCGAGCTGTTCTTTTTTGTTCCATTGGTTTATTGTTCATTTTTTAGGTAATTAGACCAATTAGAAATTAGAACAATTTTAATCAATAGCATATCAAAATATTATTTCGCCTTAATTTCTTTATCCTGTGTAATAAAAAAAGATTACACTGGATAGGCAAAAAAAACAAAGATTTGACTGACAATACTATATTATCTATCAACTAAATCAATTCATCCCACACTCAATTACAAAGCATAACTACAGCTAGTCATTAAAAATGTTAAAGTTATCATAATCTTATAATTTTAACTTGACAAACGATAACTATTGATTTAAGTTTGGAAACTCAAAAAACATTAGTGGTTTCCAAAGTTTAATGTATATCCGGGTGAATGGAAAATGCTGATTTTTTTGTTTTTTATGGAAACTATAAAAACGAGATAAGTTTTTAATGTATAAAAATTAACAATCGTTGTGAACGAAAAAGAGATAAAAGATAGAATATTGGCAAAATCCGAAGTGATGTTTCTTCAATTTGGATATTCCAAGGTTACTATGGAAGAAATTGCCGCAAATCTCGGAATCAGTAAAAAAACTCTTTACAAATTTTTCCCGAGTAAAGAAGGTTTGGTACATTATATTATAGAAAATATGAAATGCGGAGTAGATGAATATATTGATGAATTATGGAATGATTCGAGTTTGGATTTTGTTAAAAGATTGAAGAAACTAATGGATTTCTTTGCTAAGCAATCATCCAAGTTGCAAGGACCTCTATTGAATGATTTGCAAAAGAGTATTCCCGGAATTTGGAAGGAAATAAATGAATTCAGAAAAAAGTCTACTCTTAAAAAAATGACTTTGCTGATCAACGAGGGAATTGAAAAAGGAATTTTTAGAAAAGATATAAATCAACAAATAATACTTTTAATGTATTTAAATACAATTCAAGGAATTATCAATCCCGAAACACTCTCTCAACTACCTTTATCAGGTGATCAGGCTTTCGAAATTATTATTAAAATTATGTTTGAAGGCATTTTCACCGAAGAGGGGAGAGAAAAATATATATCGTATAAAA
>CAJXGP010000389.1 GCA_913053915.1 uncultured Ignavibacteriales bacterium
TGCCGCATAAGTAGGTGTGGTCGATTCTTTATCTACATTTTTCTCTTCTCTATATCCGGGTACAATCTCTCCTTTGATTTGCCCCGAACCATATTGACCCAATATGCAATCCTTTTCTAGGTCTATATTACAAATAGATTTTAAAACTTTCATAGTTTCAGTCCTTAAAGAACCGGCATCGTAATTTGCAGGCGGTTCAATAGCTGCCATGCAAAGCAATTGTAAAAGATGATTTTGTACCATATCGCGAAGCACGCCGACTTTCTCATAAAAATTTCCGCGTGTTCCGACACCTACTTCTTCAGCAACCGTTATCTGTATATTATCGATATAGTTCCTATTCCAAATTGGTTCAAAACCGGGATTTGCAAACCTGAAAACCATCATATTTTGAACGGTTTCTTTACCAAGATAATGATCAACCCGGAAGATTTGCTGTTCCGAAAAAACAAGGTTGATATGTACATCCAAATCTATAGCCGATCGTTCATTCTTTCCAAATGGTTTTTCAATAATTACTCTTCTCCAACCGGTATCACTTTTAGCGAGGTTTGCTTCACCCAGTCTTTGAATTATATCGGTATAAAAGTTTGGTGGAGTGGCAAGATGGAAAAGGACATTGTCGGCTATATTACCGGCTTTCTGAAGTTCTTTAATTTTATTCTTTAACTTCTCATACGATGTTGTTGCAGGATCATCGAAATTGCCTTGGATATAAAAAAGATTCTTGGAAAACTTCTTCCAGTCATCATCGGAACAATCCGAAACTTTTATTGTTGCCGTCCTCATTTCGTACCGGAATTTCAAGTCGTCCCAGTTTCGCCTGGCAAAACCTATAATTGCAAAGTTTGCAGGGATCAAATTCTTGCACGCAAGCGAAAATAAAGAAGGGATTAACTCGCGATGAGTAAGATCACCCGTTGCACCGAATATAACCACAACACATGATTCAGGCGGTTTATCTTTAGATATTCCGGTTTTATCAATTTCCAATGAGTCCAAGTTCATAAAAGTTTCCTTTTTCAAAACAAAAATAAATTTTTAGCTAATGATCTGTGCCAGCTTTTTCAATCCTTGCTCTACGTTATTGCCGAGGTTTATTCGAATAACTCTCCTATCTTTTTCATTTAGCGAGCGGAAATCGCCCAATGCTTTGGAACGATGTAAAACGGCAAATCCATATTGCTCACCGGCAATATCCAAATCATCGTTTGAATCCGCAGTTAAAATGATGAAAATACCCGTGTTCGGTCCGCCTTTATGTAATTGACCTGTTGAGTGCAAATACCTAGGTCCATATCCCAAAGTAGTAGCAGATTTTCTATTGTTCCTGATTTTTAATCTGATCGATTGGAGAATTTTATTTCTTCCGGAGGTTTTCATGAAATATGCTAACAAAGCAAAATAGTCAGGTGGATTATCGAGTTTAATAAAAGCATTTAAGAAATCACTAAAAGATTTTTTAGGTTTCTCAAAAACCCATTGTGAATTGGGATCGATATAAAGGCTTAGCTCATCTTTTTTAAATAATGGTTCACCTTCGTTGAATGAGCCGTTTTGTTTCCATTCATTAAGAATAATAGAAGTGTTCTTTTTAGCTGCCTCTACGTTAGGTTGATTGAATGCATTTATACCCATCACTTTACCGGCGGTTGCAGTTGCAATTTCCCATCTTAAAAATTCGGCGCCGAGAGCATATTTATCTTTTATTTCAATAATAACCGTTTGATGTCCTGCTTTCTCCAAAGCGGAAAGTTTCCTTTCAAGATTCGTATTTTTTTCATCGGAAGTAAAGATATATACAAAAACACGATCGTTTTTATAAATCTCCGGTTTTCCCAAATCTTCACTTTCTACCGGAACAAGTCCAATTCCTTCTTTACCGGTACTTTCGGCAATTAATTGTTCTACCCAATAGCCAAACGCCTTGATAGAATCTGACAGTATAAAAGTTACTTTATCTATACCTTTTAGTTGAGCGATGCCTAAGAACGTTCCCAGATTTACACCCGGATTAGCATCTGAAGGAACAAACGGACCGCAACTTAACTGCATTTGAATTGCACTGCGGAGAATCTTTTTAATATCGATTCCTATTAATGCCATAGGAACCAAACCGAAATAAGATAATGCGGAATACCTGCCGCCGAATTCAATCGGATTTATAAATACTCTACGGAAATTTTTTTCAGTTGCCTCTCTAACAAGTTTCGTGTCAGGGTCGGTGATAGCCACGAAATGTTTTCCGGTATCCGTTATTGCAACTTCTTTTGTTAACTCGTAAAAATATTTATAGAAGCTTAAGGTTTCCGTAGTTGTACCGGATTTACTGGAAACGACAAATAATGTTAATGATAGGTCTATCTGTTTTTCAACAATTTTTACAGCCTCGGGATCAGTATTATCCAAGACTATTAATTCAGGATAACCGTTTTTTGAACCGAATGTTTCTTTAGCTACTTCCGGACAGAGGCTACTTCCGCCCATTCCCATTAGAACAATAAATTTATATTTACCGGCTTTTATTTCTTTTACAAAATCGTTAATACTGTCCGATTGTTCCAAGAAATATTGCATACTATCTAACCAACCTAATCGTATTCTGATTTCTTTCACTTGTTCAGGATCAGACTTCCATAGATAAGGATCTTTAGCGAAGAGTCTTTGAACATATTGTTTTTGTTCTAATGAAGCTAATGCTTCTTTTATATCATTAGCTAAGTTCCCATAATTTAACGATTGCGAACCTTCTTTTTCTTTCAAAAATTCCCTACGCTTTTGACTCAAAGACCGCATTAAATTATCGTAAGGGACAATAAATTTTTGGATGCCTTCATTTACCAATTCCCTTGTTATAAAATCAATATCGGGACCTATTTTTTTTAAATTATCGAAAACCTTAATTGCTTCATCCACATCTTCTTCAATAGTATTCTCTTTAAGGATTCCATGATCGGCGAATGCATCGATTGTTACATCAGGTAAAGTATTAACGGTATCCGGTCCTATTAAAGTTTCCACATAACGGACATCACGATAGAGCGGATCTTTTGTACTTGTGCTTGCCCATAATGGCCGTTGCACTTTAGCTCCGTTATTTATTAGTTTTTGCCATCTTCCACCTTGAAATATTTTTTTAAAGCTTTGATAAGCCAGTTTAGCACTTACAATACCGGCGAGTCCTAATAAATTTTCGGGGCGAATTTCATCGCCGGATGTATCTGACGGAATTATGTAATGACTTAAAATTTCATCGGTAAGGACATCAATCCTGCTTAAGAAGAAACTAGCTACAGATCGTACTTGTTTGATCGATTTCCCTTCTTCTAATCTTCTTTCAAGCGCTCTAATATAAGCTTCTGCAACCGATTCATAACTTTGAATTGAGAATAGAAGCGTTATA
>CAJXGP010000390.1 GCA_913053915.1 uncultured Ignavibacteriales bacterium
TAAACCAATTGCATTTGTTTCCAAATCCATATAAGCAGGTAATGGGTTTCCAGTAGAGTTAATAACAATATTTGTAATACTGTCAATCCTTGTAACATTAAACGTCGGTGAATTCGAATCATCCCAAACAAAACCTGTTAAAGTTCATCCTATAAAAGAAGGGAGAAGGGTACCGCTCAGGCAATTAATTAAAAGATTAAAATTACAGGAATACGATGTTACGGCTCCGTTCATTGATGAAAAACCAAAAATAAACAGTGTACAAATTCTATTAAAACAGCATTTGGGTGAAGCTGCACAGCCGGTTGTTCGAATTGGTGATCCGGTGGAAAAAGGAAGTCTTATTGCTAAAGTACCGGACGGAAAATTAGGAGCTGACATACATGCATCTATAAATGGAAAGGTTATACATGTAAATGATCGTTATATTAGAATTGCTTCATAGTTTTGTAATTGAAAATTATTGAATAATTAAATTAAGAATAGAATTTAATAAAGGATTGAAAAAATGATCGGAATGAATTCAATTGGTTTAATAGAAATGGGGAGTATTGCTTCAGGAATGCAAGCTGCCGATATTATGCTGAAAACTTCGGATGTTGAGTTGATAATTTCAAGAACTATTTGTTCGGGTAAATATATGTCATTAATCGGAGGTGAGGTTGCTGCGGTTAAATCAGCCGTCGAAAATGCCGTTGAACAAATTGGTTTCGGAGTGATTGATTATTTTATTATTCCCAATGTTCATAAGTCGATATTTCCTGCAATTGCCGGGCACAATAACGTTCAAATGCTCGAATCATTGGGAATTGTTGAATCATACTCGGTATCTTCTTTAATAGAAGGAGCAGACGCTGCTGTGAAAACAGCTAATGTTAAATTAATCGAGATTAGATTAGCTATGGCGCTCGGCGGTAAAGCTTTTTTTACGATAACAGGTGAGGTTGCTGCTGTTAGAAGCGCTGTTGAATCAGGCGCAAAGGTGGTCGGAGATAAGGGACTGCTTGTTAATAAGGTCGTTATTGCAAATCCACGGCATGAATTGTTATCGGAAATGGTTTGATTACTAAGAGGGTGGAATAAAATAAGTTATCGAATTAAAACTCCTAAATGACAGTTATTTATTCTTGTATTATATGCAAGTTATTCTATTCCACTCCCTAAACCGGGATATTCCAAATTAATTAGTTTAAAGATATTTGTCACATCTTCCTAAATTTTTTTTTGTAAAAAAAATAATCTTAGATATATCAACAATAATTTATCATTGGATATCTTTCCTTGAAAAAGAGATATTTATTATCGTCCGGTTTAACAGATTCGAATAAATTATAACATTGTACCGGAATTCGAACTTTGAACTTATTTTGATGTATATCTCATTTTAGAAAAGTTATGAGCAATTTAATTGATTTTGGAAGAATATTTATTTATATATCGCATTCCGATATATCGTAATACGATATTAATTATATCATAAAATGAAAAAGCAAACTAAAAGTGATATTAATAAATTAGCGATGATTTTTCCTAAACTTCAAAGGTTTTTTCATAACCTTTCAATTGAAGTTTCTAGGACAGGGGATTTTACTATTGCACAATATAGAGTCCTATCTCTGTTGGATTATTATGGAAAGATGACCGTAAACCAATTAAAGAAGCATTTAAAGATTGCACAAAGTTCCACCAGCGGAATTGCGGATAGACTGGAACAATCAGGTTATTTAAAAAAATACTCTAGTGATACTGATAGGAGAGTTGCCATAATTGAATTGACCTATAAGGCGAAAAAACTGCTGAATAGAAAGATGTACCCTTTGGATAAGGTATATCGAAACATATTGGATAAACTTGACGAAGAAGAACAAAAAGACTTTGTTGCCCTGTTTGAAAAGCTCTTGTTTTATGTCGAAAAAATAGAAAAAGAGAATGAAGGTAATTTGGATAAAAATTAATAAGAATGATGAGATTGTTATAAAAAACCAAGATTAATGAATTGTTGAAGGCTATATAAAAGTTATCATTTATATCTTTTTGAGGGATGAATTAACGTAGGAATTTTTTGAGGTTGGAATTATATTTAAGATTTTCCACAACCGTTTAATAATGATAATCGGCGTTATTAAAACAGCCTACTTATAATAAATCCGGGGTTTTTAATTTTCTTTCTGCATTTACTGAAAAGGAATTAAAACTTTGGAAATAAGTTTTTGGTACTGTCCCATAAATAAAAGTACTTGAACTAATTAAATTTTAATATAAAGACTTAAGGAGTTTTTGCGGATGAACTTTACAGATAATAAAAAAAGGAATAGAGTTTTAGTGGTATTATTTGCCGGTGTGATGATGGGAGCACTGGATATTGCTATTGTAGGTCCGGCGTTGCCGGCTATTCAAGCCCAATTCGGAATTAGTGAAAGAGCAGTTGCTTGGATATTTGCTATATATGTATTGTTTAATCTTGTCGGTACGCCTTTTATGGCAAAGCTATCGGATCTAATGAATCGTCGTGCGATTTATATTCTTGATGTAACGATGTTTGCAATCGGTTCACTCATCGTAGCGCTGTCACCAAGTTTTACAGTACTTTTGGTTGGACGGGGAATTCAAGGATTTGGTTCCGGAGGAATTTTCCCCGTTGCAAGCGCTGTTATCGGCGATACTTTTCCTGAAAATAAAAGGGGTAGTGCACTTGGCTTAATTGGTGCTGTTTTCGGAATTGCTTTTTTGATAGGACCGTTATTAGCAGGTATTATTCTGATGTTTTCATGGCACTGGCTGTTTTTGGTGAATATACCGGTAGCAGCAATAGTTATTGGTATGAGTATAAAATTATTACCGGCAAATAAGGTAGAAAATAAAAATCCTTTCGATTGGAATGGTATGATATTAGTGGGAATTTTATTGGCTTCAATGGCGTACGGGTTTAATAATATCAATTCATCCAATTTCTTTCATAGCTTTATTTCGTTAAATGTTTTGCCGTTTATATTGCTTGCGATTATCCTGTTATTATTTTTTATAAAGTTTCACTACTGTCCACTTAAAAGAAGCTGAAAAACTGCTGATGAGAATTTAGATCTTTGACCAAAATCAGCCTCAATTTTGTCCATTACTCCAAATTTTCTTTGCACTTTCGGAACGAATTAGCGGGAAAATACCAAAAAGGCTAACGGGCTCTCGGTTTTGCATCAAAATAAACAATCAAAAACACGTACTTAATAATTTGTATATCCGTTATTTACATTATTTCGTATTGAAGAAATCGAGGTGCTTTTTTCGCTTTGTACAGATTTTATCAAGGTCGAAAATTTGGAAAACGGGAATTCACAACCATACATTTGTAAAAAACACAAATCAGCATAACCCGGATAAACTATTTCCATGTTAGCAAATAAAC
>CAJXGP010000391.1 GCA_913053915.1 uncultured Ignavibacteriales bacterium
TATAGAGCCGGTAAATTTCTTTTGTTTACTAGGCTATTGCCAATCTATAATTTATTTAATTGCTTACTTTAAAATAAGAAATTACTTTAATTAAAAAGAATTTATGCTTGTCTTTCAGCTATTCATTTCCAATACAGTATTGTCGGTCAAATTTTTGTTTTTTTTTGCCTGTTCAGTGTAATCTTTTTTTATTACACATGATAAAGAAATTAAGGTTAAATAATATTTTGATGTGCCGGTGATTCAAATTGTTCTAATTTCTAAATTCATAATTCTAAATTTGCGGCTTGCCGCGTTGTGTATACCTCGTAGATAATAAATCAAATGAATATATATAAAGTAAGATTATTTGTGGCTTGTAAATTAAATTTATAATTATTTGATTTATAACAACGTTTTGTGATAAATTTAAGGAATTGTTTTTATTAAAATTGATAGAGGATAAATTTTTATCGGTTTATGTGAATAAAATCCATCGCCGGTAAAATAATGAAATGGATTCATACTTAATAGAAATTATATTAGTATTGATATTTATAATATCAGGTGGATTTCTTTCTGCTGCTGAAGTTGCTATCGCGTCATTCGGAACAAACAAGATTGAAGAATTAAAAGAGAAACAAGATAAATCAGCCGTTTTATTTGAACGAATTCATAATCACCCCAATAATTTTTTCGGTACGATTCAAGTAGTTATTAATCTACTGATTTTATCTACAGGATTGCTCTGCTGGCATATTTTTATGAAGTTGTTATTTCCGCAATTTTTAGATATAGGTAATATATTTACCGTTTCCTCAGCCGGAATAATTTCGTTCATTGCCGCATTGCTTATCTCATCATTGTTAACCCTTGTATTCACAATTTTAATACCTAAAGCTTTGGGATTTAAATATTCCGAATCACTGGGCAAAGTTTCCGTACGAATTGTTCTTTTTATCTCTTTAATATTTACATATCCGGTAAAAATTGTTATGAATTTGAGTAACGTTTTCTTACTTCCTTTTAAAGAAAAAACTGATTTTCTTCAAACAAGATTTTCGGAAGATGAAATTAGAATAATCATATCTGAAGGTGTAAAAACAGGCGCAATCGATGAAACAGAGAAAGAAATTATTGATAATGTTTTTGAATTTAATGATCTACGCGCCAATGAAGTTATGATACCGCGAACCGAGATGGATACCATTGAGTTAGTAGATGATTATTCCGAAATAGCAAAAGAAATTTTGAAAACCAACCATTCTCTAATTCCTATATATCAAAACTCTCAGGATAACATAATCGGTGTTTTACATTCCAAAGATTTTATTAGAGCTTTTATCGAGACTAAACCTATAAAAGTTAAGAATCTTATTCGACCGGCTTATTTTGTCCCCGAAACAAAATTAATCTCCGAGATATTAAAAGAAATGCAAAATAGAGGCGAAAGATTAGCAATTGTTACCGATGAATATGGAGGAACAGAAGGAGTAATTACCATTGAAGATATATTGGAAGAAATAGTAGGTGATTTTGGGGATAATACTAAATCGGAAATTAAAGACTACAGTAAACTTCCCGACGGAACTTTCTATGTACTCGGCTCAATGGCAATTGACGATTTTAACGAGATATTCAACGTTCAACTTCCGGAATCCGATGAATATAATACGATTGCCGGTTTTATAGCCGATAAATCAGGAAAAATTTTAAATACCGGAGAAATTTTTATCTATAATTCTTTACATTTTGAATTAATGAAAAAAATAAGACAAAAGATGGTTCAATTTAAAGTGTATGATAAAAATGGGGAATTAAAAGAAAAAGAGAATACTTAATTTAAAGACTCTCAATAGGTAATACCTCATTCAAATGGGGAAAAGACTGAGTTCTTTTGTGATAAAATAATATCTTTGTTTCATGGAAATAAAAAAACAAATCAGGCTTTATAACAAGGATATTACAAAACAAGATATTGAACTAATACAAAAACTTGATGCAAAATATGATATTTTCAAATCAAAAGGTGGGTATTTAAACGAAAGACAAAAAGTAATAAAAGAATATCTTTTGGAAAATCAGCCTTTGAAACTTTCAGATATAGCAAAGAAATTTTATAATATTAACATTAACACAATAAAGAAAGACCTTCAATATATGAAGAAAGAGCAAATCATTACGAGTATAGGAAAAGGAACTGTTTATATAATTGAAAATCAAAAATAACGTTATAAAGGATTCATACCGAACCTAAACTCCGTTATATTTATCACTTCTTTCGAAATGACCGGAAGAATATAAAAGCGAGGCTCACATTCATTAGTTATAATATGTAAAAAATCGGGTTAATACTTACCCTTAATTCTTTCTTTACCGGGTAGAATTTCAAGACAAGTTGTCCACCAACCGGTTAAAATAGTGTCAACAAATTTCTCAGGTAGTTTTTCCTCACGCATTTCTCCAGCTAATTGTACATAGTCATATTCAACATGAATATAGTGGATGTTCATCACATCATTTATTAATTCAAGAAGAGTATAGCCGACAAATGTGTTGCCGTCATTTTCAGGTCTTCCGATAACGCCGACATTGATGAAATATTTGTTATCCGATAGCTTACGTTTCCAATGAATACCTGTATGAGTAGCACAAATTATATCCGTATTATAATTTTTACAAAGTTTTTCTAAAAAGTGTGTCGGTGTTGTAGTTTCCCAAAGGAACTCATTTGTTTGCCTTGGAGAACCGTGGCAAAGTAATACTTTGTACTTCCCAAGTTTGAGCCTGATTTCTTTGGGAAGAGTTTTCATCATAACTTAGCCTTGCATAATAATTGTCTTGTGGGTCTGTATAACCGCATCGGCAATCATCAAAATCATTTCCGATTGAATTATCGTAATTACCTTGAACTACCGGGATATTGTATTTCTGTAGAACCGGAAAAACCTTATCGGGATGTGGACCGAAAGCGCCTAAATCACCGAGACAATAAATTTCATCGACTTTTCTTTTTTTGGCATCTTTTACAACTTCCTCCAAAGCGATATGGTTACTATAAACGCCGCCGAATAACGCTATCTTTTTATTCATCTCTACCCATCGAAGTAAAATTTAAACAAATTGTTCCAAACAAATAACATGTGTAGCAAGCCTGGTGTTTTAATTCATAACTTTTGGATGCTTCTTCAAGTGTACTTCCTAAAAGTGCATCCGGTGAGTCAATTAAAATAGGGCACACATAGACACCCTTATTTGTAATAATTCTACTATTTGCACAAATCAAATTACTAATTTCGTAATCTATCAGCATTTCACCGGATACGTATTCGTACTCATTGTAACCCTTAGTTCTTACAGCTTCTTTACCGATTTTGATCGATGGAAGAATTTTAATTCTCGGCCGAGAATAA
>CAJXGP010000392.1 GCA_913053915.1 uncultured Ignavibacteriales bacterium
CCGGTGCCAAAGGCGCGCTTTGACGACTGGCGGATAATGGTTGAGACCAATATCATGGGGCTGATCCACATGTCCCAATTGATGGTGCCGTTGCTGAAACAAGCCGGACGCGGCGCATCAATCATCAATGTCGGCTCGATTGCCGGGCGTTTTGCCTATCCGGGCGGCAATGTCTATGGGGCCAGCAAGGCCTTTGTGCGCCAATTTTCTTATGAATTGCGCTGCGATCTGGCGGGCAGCGACATCAGGGTGACCAGCTTTGAGCCGGGAATGGCCAAGACCGAATTCATGCAGGTGCGCACCTATGGCGACGCCCAGGCCAACGAGGACCTTTATAAAGGGGTTGAACCGATATTGCCCGAAGACGTCGCCGACATAATCTGGTTTCTCGCCAATATGCCCGCTCATCTCAACGTCAACTCGTTTGAATTGATGCCGCTGGCCCAGGTGCCGGCGATCCCGGCTATCTTGCGCAAGGAATAGTTCCGCGCGTGACCCTTGCCAGCTACCCTTTTACCGTCAGTCATCGCGATATCTGGCGCATTGCCCTGCCGGCCTCGCTCGCCTTTATCACCGAACCGCTGGTCGGCATCGTTGATATTGCCGTGATCGGGCGGCTTGGCGATGCCGGGCTTCTCGGCGGGCTCGAGCTGGGCACGGTCATGTTTTCCATGGTGTTTTCGCTGGTGTTTTTTCTGCGTCTGGGTACCGCCGGGCTGACGGCGCAATCGGTCGGGTTGCGCCACAGCGATCAAGGCCTGGTCCATTTGATCAGGGCGGCAATATTGGGACTGGGCATCGGGCTGGTTTTAATGGCGCTTGTCGTCCCGATACAAATTGCCGGCGTCTGGCTGTTCGCGCCGCCCGGCCCTGCCGTCAGCGCGCCATTTTTGACCTATTTGCACATCCGCATGTTTTCGGCCCCGTTCGTCTTGCTCAATTTTGCTTTTCTCGGCTGGTTTTACGGCAAGGGGGCGGCCAAAACCGGCATGTTTTTGCAAATGGGGCTCAATTTGCTCAACATCATTTTTAGTAACCAAAATTGAAGATGGCAATGATAATCCGTTTTCGGATATATATTCTGAATTCGGGAAAGATTGATTCTTCCCTAAATCCAAATAAGGTGGCATAATATGAATTGGATAGAATACATTTCTTGTTTCGATTCCATAATTCAATAATTTGTTTTGAATCATTTTTTTATTTATTCCGTATGATGGGTCAATAATAACTGAAAACAACCAATATGTATTTTTGTTTATTTTGTCTTCTTCTACGAATTTAAGTTCGTTAATTTCAGATAAATATTGCTTATACCAATTAGCTAAATTAATTTTTTTAAAAATAATTTCTTCGGCTTTTTCAATTTGAGCTAATCCAATTGCAGCTTGTAAATTAGTCATTCTATAATTATAACCAACATACTGATGCCAATAACGTTTTTTAGGTTGCATGCCATGATCTCGTAATATTTTAGCTTTTTTATAAAGGGTTTCATTTTTGAAAGTTATCATCCCTCCTTCACCTGTTGTAATAGTTTTATTACCAAAAAAACTAAAACATCCTATGTCACCTATTGCACCTGTTTTAGTGCCTTTATATTCACTTCCAAATGATTCTGCAGCATCTTCAACTATTTTTAATTTATATTTTTTTGCTAAATCAATTATTTCATCCATATTGCATGGCGCACCATACAAATGTACAGGCATTATTGCTTTAGTATTTGAAGTAATTTTTTTTTCAATTTGTTGGACATCTATATTAAAATTATCTGGTTCGGCATCCACTAAAACAGGTTTTGCTCCCGTATAAATAATTGCATTCACACTTGCTGCAAATGTAAAATCCGGAACAATAACTTCATCTCCATGTTTAATTCCTAATGTTATCAGGGCTAAATGTAATGCAGCTGTACCATTGCTTGTTGCTAATGCGTACGGAACACCAATAAAATCGGCAAAAGCATTTTCAAATTTCTTTATATATGCTCCTTGTGATGAAATCCATCCGGTTTTAACACAATTCGTAATATAAGTCAACTCATTCCCGCCAAAAACAGGTTCATAAATAGGCAGAAATCTTAAACGTGAAATAGTTGCATAATCGTGTGGAATTCCTTTTTCATCAAGCAGAGGGATAATTTTTATCCTATCATTTAAAATACTATTTATATGCTCAGGTGAATCAGTTATCTTTGCATATTGAAATTCTTTATTTGCAATAGTCATAATATTACTATTTAGTTTCTTCCCACCAAGTATTGCTCGTCTAATATCCCCATCGGTAATCAACCCAACCATAACTTTATCAGAATCGTTTATAACAAAACAAGCTGAAAGCCCATTTTCATTAATTTGAGATAGTGTGTCTTTAATCGTAAATTCCGATGTAATTAGTAAATTTTCCAATTTAGTTTTCATTTCCACCAATAAATTTATTAAAAAGGTTCAACTGATTTAAAACATTTTCTATATTTAAATTTTTAATTTCTAAAACACAATCACAATTTATTAGATAATCATAAATCTTAGTTAATTCGTTCATATTTGGGAAAACTTTATTTTGGTCTTCAAATGAATTATTATAACTCAAATGATGTAAAAATATTTTATTTTTTAGTTCTTCATAAAATGTATTAATTGAAAAATTCAGCGTATTTGCAGTAACTTTTAGATGACCATAATCCACTAATACTCCTAATCTGTGGTTTTTCACTACTTCTAGTACTTTTATGTAATCATCATGCGTGCAACAAAGTAATGGATTTTCTGAAAAAACATTTAGATTTTTAGCTGTTAGAACATTATTTTCAAGCAAAAGAGAAACATTGGAACCCTTAGTTTCATTTAAAATACAACTTATACTATTAATAAATAATTCTAACGCTTTATGTTTTGAACTCAAATTATATTTAGTAAATTCTTGCCCTAATTGCTTTGGTAAAGGGTCAAAACGAAAACCGGAATGTACACTAAAAAACTTAATGCCAAACTGCCGACAGACCCTAATATTATCTATGCAATGCTTAATAGAAAGTTTTTTTATTGTTTCATTTGTTGAAGCAAGATTCAAAACAAAATCTACATTAGGTTTAGGAAAATAATTATGTATTAAAAAATTATTTTTTATCTTTTTAAGATAATATTTAACATTTTTTTCATATTTAATATTCGCACTAAGTTCAACATTTAGATTATATAGGTTAGTTTGTTCAACCAATTCTTTTAAAGTAATATTACCAAATGCAACAGAAGATATATATATCATTTGTTTATAAACTTTATTGGTTTAGCTGGTATTCCATAGGCAAGGACATTATCGTTGATATCATTTACAACAACAGAGCCAGCACCTATTATTACATTATTTCCAACAATTA
>CAJXGP010000393.1 GCA_913053915.1 uncultured Ignavibacteriales bacterium
TAGGAATCACCACCGGATCGTTGCCTTCCATAACTGCAACGCATGAATTCGTAGTTCCTAAGTCAATTCCAATAATTTTTCCCATTATATATCACTCCTTTTCTTTTAACATGATTAGCGATAGAATAATCTCCCGCCTTTTAATTATAATTAACAAAATTCTATTAAATATGAACTCCGGTTAAAATGTTATTTAATTTCAATAGTTCTTTCTTCCACCGGTTTTTCTTTAATTTTTTGTACCGTAATAGTTAAGACACCATTTTCAAATTCTGCGGTAATATTATCCGAATCAACATTTTCCAAGAGCCTGAATTTTCTTTCGAAAGAACCGAAATGTCTTTCCGTATGAACAAATTTTTTAGGATTATCTTTCCCTACTTCAAACTTCTTCTCTCCTTTTACTAATAATATATTTTTTTCAAGAGAGATAGAGATATCGTCTTTTTGAACACCCGGCGTCTCCATTTCAAAATAAATATTTTCTTTATCTTCCGAAATATCCACAGCGGGTTCTAAATTATTAGAAGCGTCGTTAAAATCACCAAAAATTTGGGAGATTTTATCTTGTACATTTTTTAATCCCGTAGCCGGTTCAAATTCTATGAATGTCATTTTATACTCCGTTTTTTATGAATAAATTTTTATAAACTGTTGCAATTGTAACAATCAATGTGCCAACAAATTTATTTTACTTAAGCATTTATTATATAATAAATTACGATAATATTCTTATTTTCAGGCTAATGCGTATATTTGTCTTATTGTATGCGTATATGACGCATACTATTCAATACTTGTCATTTTATATGACAGTTTTACGAAATTTATTTATCTTTAGATTATGAAAAAATTTAGAGAATCTTTATTTAATTTTGAAACTTTTGATATAAAACTTGATACCGAATTCATTGGTAGAAATTTCATTTATTCAGAAGAAGTTGAATCTACAAATTCTTTCTTATTGAATAATGCGGAAAAATTAGATGTAAACGGAACAGTGCTTCTGGCTGAAAAACAAACTCGCGGTAAGGGTAGGAATAACAGTATTTGGCACAGTAACAAAGAACAAAATTTAACTTTCTCGATACTTTTAACAGATAAAAAATATTTTGAAAAATTTTTTAATATCATAAATTTCGCGACTTCTTTAGCTGTATCACAAGCTATTGAAAATATTTATCAACTTCGTACAGAATTGAAATGGCCAAATGATATTTTAATAAATCATAAGAAGGTTGCCGGTATTTTACTGGAATCTTCATCAAAAGGGAGTAAAATAAGTAAATTAGTAATTGGGATCGGAGTAAACGTAAATCAAACACTGTTTCAAGGTAATTTTAACATCGCACCGACCTCATTAAAAAATGAACTTTCGTTTAATGTTGAAAGGGAAAAAACCCTTGCCGAAATTTTAAATATTTTCGAAAGTAATATCGAAAAATCTTTAACCAAGCCGGACGATATCTTAAAAGATTGGAAATTAAAATGCAGGATGATAGGAGAAATAATTTCTATTTCTGCTGACGGTCATGTGAAAGATGGGATATTCGTTGATCTTGATAATGAAGGTTTTTTACTCCTGAAAACCCGGGATAAAATTGAAAAGATACATTTCGGGGAAGTGAGCCTTTTGTAATGCTTCTTGCATTTGACATAGGGAATACTAGAATAAAAAGCGGGGTTTTCCATGAGAAAATTTTATCCGGATTCCGTTCATTTAAAGATATTATTGAAATAGAAGATTTCTTACACCACTCTGTTTTTACGTCGGCAGCAATTTCATCCGTTGTACCGCATAAATTGAACAAGTTGATTAAACTCCTGAATAAGTTTGAAATAAAAACGTTCATCATAGATAAATCGGTTCATTTCAATCTGAAAATTAATTATGATTCGTTGGAAACTTTAGGTATGGATAGAATTTGCTCGGCAGAAGGTGCCCTTTTATTATATAAAAACTCTGCTAATAATGAACAATCTTCAAATACTTATTTGATTTCCATCGATTGCGGGACAGCTACTACAATAGATATTGTTAAATATCCCGGAGAATTTATCGGCGGAATGATTTCTCCCGGTATCAGTATGATGTTTGATTCTTTGAATAATAAAACTGCTCAACTTCCGGCAGTCTTGCCGACAGATTATAAAGATTTGATTGCCCGTAATACAAAATCTTCAATTGCAAGTGGTGTTATTAATTCTACTATTGGACTGATAGAGAGAGTTATCCAACTATTAAAAAGTGAAATGAGTGCAACGGAAATAAAACTTTATATAACAGGAGGAAATGCAGAGTTTATATTGTCCTATCTTAAATATGAATTTTATTACGAGAAAGGTCTAGTATTGTATGGAATAAAATCCATACATACAACAAACATAGAACAACCGGAAGAAGATTAAACTTCTACTAATGTATTGTCGATAAGTCTTGTGCTGCCGATTTTACAAGCAATTAATATATAATAACTTTTACCGCTTTCAAGTTTAGTTACCACTTCGAATTTATCTGTTTCAACAATATTAACATAATCCAATTTGGAAGATGCGACGGAATTAATAAGCTCTTTCATCATTATCAGTATCGTATTTACATTTCGCTCGCCCTTATTTATCAATTCTTCAGCTAGATTCAAAGATTTATACAATATCAATGCATCCCTCCTTTCGCTATCGGACAGGTAAACATTTCTAGAGCTTAGCGCCAGTCCATCAGGATCTCTGATTACCGGGCAAACAATCACATCAATACCAAATTTTAAATCTTTTACCATTTGTTTGATTATCTGGGCTTGCTGAGCATCTTTTTGCCCGAAGAAAGCCAAATGGGGATTTACGGAGTGAAATAAAATAGTGACAATAGTGGTTACTCCTAAAAAATGAGTAGGACGAAATTCTCCTTCAAACAGGCGTGTTAAATCATTTACATTTACATAAGTTTGATAATCATCCGGGTAAATTTCTTTATTTGAAGGTAAAAAAAGTATATCAACCCCTAAATTAATTAGAAGTTGCTTATCTCTTTCCAAATCTCTCGGATATTTATCTAAATCGTCACCGGGAGCAAATTGAGTTGGATTAACATAAATCGATACTACAGTAACATCACAAAGGGCTAACGATTTTTTAATCAAAGAAAGGTGCCCGTTATGCAAGAAGCCCATCGTTGGAACGAATCCGATTTTTTTCCCTTCACACCTAACTTGATGGGAAGTAGTTTGCATTTCCCTTACAGAAGAAATTAATCGAATAACTCACCTCAGTTAATTAATGACAATACATTAAAAATGGTATTTTAACTAATAAATGGATTGAAGATGCCTTACATATTGCAACAGCAACCTGTGCAAGAGCTGATGCAATCATCT
>CAJXGP010000394.1 GCA_913053915.1 uncultured Ignavibacteriales bacterium
ATTGACGGGCGTAATCGTTATATCAACTCGCACCGAAGCCGAGGGTGTTATTCCATCGCTAACGTGATAGTAAAAGCTATCACTACCATAGATGTTTTGGTTTGGGGTATAGACGAACGAACCGGTCGCTGCATCAAGAACAAATTCTCCCAGTGTTGGCACGATGTCTACGACATACGTTAATACATCGCCGTCGGGGTCTACCCCCGTTAAAATCTCGGACAGAGGAATATCCTCTGCGGTCACGAAGCTAGCTGAATTTGCGGTTGGTTGATCTTGTAACAGGGATATGGAAACGCTAATCGTCGCTAAACCGGAATCCACTCGTCCATCATTGACCAAAAACGTAAAACTATCTGCTCCGGTTAAGTTTACATCTTTAAAAGGTGCACCATATTTATCTTGTTCAGGTTGATACAAAAGGGCACGGTATTTATCTTCAATGGCGAAAATTCTGTAGACACCTTTGGCTAAACCGTCCAATTTAAAATAACCATTTACTCCGGTTTGCGAAATATAATCGGGTTTGATTTTTAAGGGATCAATTATAACCGAATCTTTTTTGTATGCAAAAATCATAATGCCTTGCGGTTTCTTGTAATAGACCCTTCCGCTCACCGACCTTTTATCAATTTTAGCCCCCGTTGAAAATTTAAATGTGAATGATTCCGCCATGTGGTTGCCATTATTATAGTCTTCCACATCGGTGCCGATTGTAACAACATACGTAATATTCTTCTTTAATTTTTCCGGAAAATAAACATTAACGGATTTACCTGTCCAATCGAATTTTAAATTACCATTGATTGCAGGGGAAATAAAAACAGCATTTTTTAGTGTTCTTCTCTGAATATATTTGGAAAACAAAAGTTTAAAGTGATCATCTTTAAAATGAATAGTCCCGTCGGTTGGATATATTTTTATAATCTTAGGCGGTGTTTTATCAATAGGGCCTCCATTTGGAGGTAATTGATTAGCACAACCGGAAATTATTATTTCTATCAAAAAAAAGAAATAAAGTATTATTTGCTTTTTTGTTTTTTCAGCCATTCTTTGTATTTCTTTACATTTTCAAGATGCTTGGAATATGAATTCGAAAAAACATGCTTTTCATAACCGTCGGCAACAAAGTATAAATAATTATTTTTAGCCGGATAAAAAGTTGCAAGGATCGCTTCTTTACCTGGATTGTCAATAGGACCGGGCGGTAAACCTGCATATTTATAAGTATTGTAAGGTGAATTAATTTGCAAATCTTTATACGATAATCTCTTCCATTTTCCTTTAAGCAGGAACTGGATTGTCGGATCGGCTTGTAATTTCATACCTTTTTTAAGCCTATTAAAGTAAACAGCCGCAATTTCAGGCATCTCACTAACGTTATTTGTTTCTCCCTGCACAATCGAGGCAATTGTAAGTATATCATGAATAGAATAACCAAATTTTTTAGCTCTTTTTCTCAACGAATCGACCATAAAAGATTTGAAAGCAGTATAAATTGAATCTATTATTTCTCTTGAGGAACTTCTTTGATATAATTGATATGTTTGTGGAAGCATATACCCTAATAAAGAATTTCCCTTTATTCCCATCGAATCAATTAAATTCTTATCATAAGCAAGTTTTACAATTGCAGTAGAATCAATGTAAAGAGAGTTATGCAATTTTTCCGCAACCCAATCTATCGATACTCCATTTTTAATCGTTACATCCACCAATAAATTAGATTTCCCATGCAGCAAATAACCCATTAAATCTAAATAGTTTAAACCGTTTGGAATATAATAGCGGGCAGCTTTAATACTCTTTTCGGCACCGTATAAAAAAGCAGTAATTCGCATATTTGTTTTACTCGGTATCACACCCTTTTTATATAAATCATCCACAATAAGCCCGAATGGCTCACTTTTTTTTACTTCAAACACGAGCGGAGATTTACCTTTATAATAATTCGGCGTGAAAAATGTATAATATAATAAGCTTAAAATAACCAAGAAAAATGCTACCACGATAAAAAAATCTCTACGTGATAATAATTTATCAAAACCGATTTTCATTTTTTTTCTTGTTACTTTGAAAATATTCCCTTTAACGGCTTCTTCTTTCTGAATAGCTCTAGACTCATCTAGAATTCGTTCATAAATCCTTAAAATCGCTTCAGGTTTTAACGGCTCTTCAACATAATTTGATATTTTCTGACTTATTTCTTTTTCACGTTGTGGATTATAAGTCGGTAAATTTAACGTTCTCTTTATCCTTCCAATCAATACCGACTGTAATGTCCGTTTACTTATCAAGTGCACCAATTGCTTATCGATTTTATCTATTTCATCCCGTAACTTGTTAAGGATTTCGTTACGCTCTCCCTCATCGAGTGTATTTAACTCGTTCTCTATTTTTTTATAAATATGTTCCATAAATTAAGCTTAGAAGAATTTCCGATAATTTTTAATTTTCATGAAAAATACATTTCCGGTAATGAAGGATAGGGACTGTAATGAAGTCCATATTTTTTACCTGACTCATAAATTTTTTGTCCACGGAATGCAATCATAGCAGCATTATCACCACAGAATTCAATTTTAGGAATGATAATTTTTTTATTATATTTTTTTGATAATTTAATCATTTCTTCACGTAAAGGGTTATTAGCAGCAACACCGCCAACCAATGATATACTTTTTACCTCAAAATTTTTTAATGCTTTTTCCGTCTTTTGTATCAAGGCTTTGATAACGGCTTGTTGAAATGATGCTGCAATATTATTTACATCAACGGTGGAGATAAAATTTATATCTGAAAAATTTTTTTGTATATATCTAAGAACAGCGGTTTTCAATCCGCTAAAGGAAAAATTATATGGACCTTTTAACTCTGCAACCGGAAATTTAATTGAATATTCTTTTGTCTGAAAAGCTGCATTTTGAATTTTAGGACCGCCGGGGTAACCAAGCCCCAACATTTTAGCAACTTTATCGAAAGCTTCACCTGCGGCATCATCGACGGTAGTGCCTAATTTTTTTATATCATTAAAATCGTTGACCAATAAAAGCAAAGTATGCCCCCCGGATACAACCAAAGCTAAATATGGAAATTCCGGTTTATCTTCCATTAAAAAACCGGAAAATATATGACCTTCGATATGGTTTACAGGAATTATCGGCTTATTCAACGAGTAAGCTAAACCTTTAGCAAAAGTGAACCCTACTAGTAAAGCACCGATTAATCCTGGTCCCGCCGTCGCACTAATAACATCAATATCTTTTAATTTGAAATTGGATTTCATCAGTGCTTCCTTTAGAAGAGGAACTATTATTTGTAAATGAGCGCGGCTGGAAAGCTCCGGTACCACGCCTCC